>JAUXAU010000040.1 GCA_030619765.1 Thermoplasmatota archaeon | reverse complement strand
ATTAAAATCAGTTCCTATGAGGCTATCATCCGATGCATTATAGAAAGAAACATTCATTGTATCGTCATCTGGATCAGTTACATTTACGCTTATAGTTGGGTTTATACCTATATTTTCGGAATTATTTTCAGGTAGTGGATCGGTTGGTTCAAAGGGCGGTCCATTCAATATCTCCGTGGCTCGAGCAGAAAATATATTTTCAACGTTAGTCAATATTTTAATATTTGGTACAACAACACTTGCTCCAACAAACAAGATTATTATTCCAAGTACGAGGAATTTTCTAAACGCATCATCTTTCATTTTAATTTCCTCCTATTTGATAATATATGAAATATATAATTGTTTTGTTTATTATTTAATATTTTCTATCATTAAAATTTTAATTTTAGTGAAAAAGTATCTTTTAGTAGTGAGAAACACTTTCTGAATCTTTCTAAGAATCATAGGATATCGATGACTATATCTATTTCGTGAATAAAACGTTTAATGAGTACAAAGAAATAGATATTTAAAATTAACACACTTCTATTGATGTTTCCTAATAATCACTAACCAGATACCCAAATGCATAATATCTAGGTTTTTTTTCAGGCGACTCGTTTTTCATATCAAGCGTGTTTTTTGAACGAGTCCTCTTCTTGATACATTTTTTTGGCATAGTTTCAACTTACTGCGCTATTTTCTATCACTGATTCTATTTAAACCTACTGTGTCAAAATATCATAATGAAAAAAACTTCCTCAGAAAAATACATGTTTTTCAAATACATTTAATACCATTTTGAGGCTAAGATTTTTACCATAATTTTTTACTCTTTCAAAATATGCATACCATTATGCTTGAAGGAAAAACCGCTCTAATATCAGGCGCTTCAAGGGGGATAGGAAGAAGAATAGCTCTAAAATTTGTAGAGCATGGTGCTTTCGTCGCTATTAATTATGTTTCGAATGATAATGCAGCGAAGGAGACACTTCAACTGATTCGAGAAAACGGTGGCGATGGTGTGTTACTAAAAGGCGATGTCTCAGATGTTGCAAATGTAGAACAAATCGTGAAAACACTTGTTGAAAAGAGAGAACGCATAGATATTTTAGTGAATAATGCAGGAATCTACATCAGAAATATATTTGAAAATATCCCAGTAAAAATATGGGAAAAGATTCTTTCAGTAAATTTAACAAGTTGTTACCATCTGTGCAAGCAAGTAATTCCACATATGAACCCTAATGGTAAAATAATTTTTATTTATCTCTAACTTTACAAGTAGAGTTACTGCTTCTATATCTGTTGAGAGAGTGATATTGGATATTAGTATCGGCCAACTTATCGGGTTTGAAAGTCGGCCTAATACTATCCTTTAGTTTTCATTGTGTTACGCAAATGAAACACGGTTTCCATGGGCTCTTTGGCTTAAGGCAAACGCAATAATGTTTTGGGCTCCATAACTTTTCCGGCTACGCAATTATATTCTAGATTTCATTTCTGTCTTGGCTTACGCAAATTTTTTTTGGGTTTCATATAAATCTTGGCTACGCAATTCTTTCCTGGGTTTCATTAATGTTTTGGCTACGCAAGAGGCGTTTGGATTTCATTCTTCAGATGGCTACGCAATACTGTTTTGGATTTCATAGATGTATTGGCTACGCAGTAGTGATATGGATTTCATTTTATTGGTGGCTACGCAGATTAAGCTTGGATTTCACGAGATGATTGGCTACGCAAATATCTCCTGGATTTCATTTTATCGGTGGCTACGCAGTTCTTTCATAGTTTCCACACATCGTCTGGCTTACGCAAACACGATATGGAGTTCATTTGTCCATTATCTATCTGCAAAATTAGTATATTATTGCAAGCATTTAAAACTTTGCTCTTGAAGATAAATATATTGCGAATTTCATTGGAAATCATTACGACAAAAAGGCACATAAAGTAATTCCACATGGCATAACCATAAAATAATTAAAAAATGGAGAATGAAAACTATGGTAAGTGCCGAAAAAATTGAGAAAGATGCAAAAGAGATAGCAAACGAATTATTAACCGTATTCAAGGAACATTTTGAAGATTTAGTAAAAGAGGGGAATCCAACAAATATCGTAAATGAAATAGTAGAAAAAACACTTGTAGTTAAGGCAAATAAG
Organism: Thermoplasmatota archaeon; assembly: GCA_030619765.1. GTDB lineage: Archaea > Thermoplasmatota > E2 > DHVEG-1 > DHVEG-1 > JAGLML01. The sequence continues at coordinate 27,801 of JAUXAU010000040.1, read as the reverse complement.
AGTAATCCGAATTATCCAAAAAAACAGATTATATTTGAGAATTGCAAAGTAATCAAATATGAAAATACGCCATCTATAGTTTATGATGATGTTGGAAATCTATTAGGAGAATTATTAGAAAAATAGGAGAAGCAAAATTATCAGGGGCCCAAAAAGTTAAAAATTTCAGATAAACAGAAAGAAAATAAGTATTTTAAAACAAATTATATAAATAAGTAAGTAAATACCTATTTGATGATTTTATGCAGCCTCCACATTTGCATTTAAAAGATGCGCCAGGAAAAAAAGTTATATATCATTTAACAGGGTTAGAGAAAGATGCAGGTGAAATATTAGACGCAGAACATGAAGAACATAAAAATGGTAAAGTAACAAAGTCATCAGCTGACGTTACAAATGATGAATGGCTGAAAATGTATGATATGATCATTCATCATGCTATGACACTTGTTGGTAGTTATACAGTAAAAGAAATATCAGATAAAAAGGACCCTTCATTTGTAAAATCAGTTATTAAAGGTTTTGAAGAGCATATAAAAGAACTTAGATTGATTATTAAGGAAAAGAAGGAAGAGGATAAAACATTAGATAAGATAAAGGCTATGGCTGAAATTGTAGATGATACTTGTACAACACCACAGAGGGCATTAGACCTTATAGAGCATTTATTATGTAAATTAGATAAAAAAACTGCTGATAAGTTGGATAAAATAATACAGTCTAGAAAGAAACATGAATAGAGAACATCATTCTTGACCAATATAAAAAACTATCAGCAGCGCAAGATCCCACACACCAATATGGAAGCATAGACTCCAAAAGAGCCAGAGGCTCTTGAGGGAGCATGAGTATCTATATGGGTAATGAAAAAAGTATAACCTAATATAGATATATAGATATAATATAAATATAAAGAAGAAGTTTTTTGTAAAATACTAATGCCATTAATGATAATACTTTTGCGTTTTCTCTGTAACCTATGGAACCCATCTACTAATTTAGACTACTGGCAAGTCTAATTGCCGAGTTGTGAAGTGCTACTTACTTCAGGAGTCATCCAAGGGTAATATAACATGCCGATTTACCAGAGCATCGAACCAATCGGTGTTGGTGAACTACGACTACGGAAGATAATCCAGTAGAGTTGGACAAGATCCTTTCACTTCTTTTTCAGTAACTCACGTGGTTCGGGGACATGTGGCATTGAATGAATACTCAAAAATTCACCTATTAATTTGTATATTCGCTTTTTGTCCTTGTATCCTAAACTTCTACAAAACGCTAACAATCTATTACGCAAAGACGGGATAAAAAGATCGTTGAGCCATGCCTTACCTGTATCATAAAACACATCCGAAACACAAGGAATACGAACATGTTTTTTTTCTTCCTCATCGAGTATTTCATGCTCAAATAGAAATTTGATACCTTCCATCACTACTTCTTCTCTCTTTACCAATCCCATCTGTTCCCCAATGGAGCTAATGGCATTTATGGCGTTCAGAATCTTATTATCATTAGATTTGGAATAGAATATCATGCGGCCGCCCGGATGACTTTTTGTATACTCTGTGGCGTTATCCATATCCCCCAGCGCATAGGATTCACAGATTTCTTCATGAGGGCTTATTATAAACATGTAATCCCTATACGCCAACAATTCATTGATTTCGGATACTACACTCGAACAATAAAGGTAGAGATCCTCACGTTCCTCCATAATCTGTGCACTGATTTGATTTGCCTCCTCCTCAGTAGGATATCTTATTCTTCCATTCGACGGAGCCCACATATTTAGTAGAAGAAAATAATCAAGAAATGCTTGCTCAAGATATTTTCTTTCTTTTTTCCATGATTCTATCACCTTTTCACGGGGCAACTTACCCTTTTTAGTAGATACCGTGTCTACACCACTCGATAAAAACACTTTCAAACTAGAATGATAAAAAAAACCAACAAAAAGATGCACCCATAACCATAGCGTAACTAATGGATTAATGTAATCAACATTGATGATTTTTTTAGTCCAAACCTCCTTTGCTCGTCTTATTTTAATCTCAGTGAAAAGCCTATTTATAGACGTTAAAAAATCATCCTTAATTTTGTTAACCTGCACTCGATCTTTTCTCTCAAAATCATCCATCAGGATATTATTTGGCAAATAGAAGGTGAAATCACTGCCATAAATAGTACTATCCAAAGGCCTCTCCTCCATCATCTGCTTTTGCCTCCATTTTAAAGGCTTAAACTTCTGCTTAGCAGCCAGACAGCAACTACCTTCACTGCGTTCTATCCAACCCACCGATTCAAGCTTCGCCAAGTACCAATTAAAGCCCTGATGCAACGTTGAAATGTCCTGATCTAACTCCACATCGTTTGTTCTCTTATTTTGCAGGTATGCTTTAAATTCATATAAGATTTTAAGCCTCATAGACCTCCCCCCTTTCTTTATTGAGTAACCCTTTACGAGTAGAAACCTCAGTTCTTTCACCTCTAAAAAATGCTTAAAAATGTCATTAAATTTCGGTGCAATTTCTAAAGTGTTTATGATGGATCTATATGGTTCGTTTTTTCTTTCTAGATAATCGCTTTCTTTTTTCAGAAAAGATATATTTTTTTTAGACATGCGTATCTATAAAGGGCAAAGTCTTTATAAGTTTTATATAAGAATATTAGAATACCATATTATGGCAATTCTGAAGAAGGTTATAACCGTCGGAGCCTCAAGGGGGATCATTATCCCTCGCCATTATTTTGACAACTGGAAAAGGCTAGGCTTCGATGTTACCTACTTCGAAATGGAAATTAACGATAATATTGTCATTAAACCTGTTACAAAAAGGAGGAAGTGATATAAATGCAGTCAGAAAAATTAGGTGACCACCATGAGATTGTAGGCACGCTGGTATCTGTTGAGAATGTTGGTGAATGCACGAAACTGTCATTTTCTATTCGTAAGACATACGAAATCCCCCGTGATGCAATCCCTGTAGAAAAGTTGAAAAAAGCTGTGGGAAGTAGGGTTGGAATTTTCAATTGCAGCAATAATTACAAGATGAGAATGGCAAACAAAAAATAGTAATATGGAAGAGCTGAGCTGAAATGAAAAAATATCAGTTGAAGAAAGCAAAATCCAACCTTACAGTTTCTATTTTTCAGGAAAAGTTATCCATGACAGAGGCAAAAACGGATGTTATAACATAAGGTGCTGTTATGGTTCATGAGGCAAAAGAATGGACCCGGGCAAGTAGAAGGTTGAAGGACAGCCAAAGCGGTGGTGTTCATCTCTTTATCAATCTTGAGACACTGAAATTTGCAAACATTCCAAATAATAAATCATTAATGGTAAGGCAACACCCCTGTAAAAACGGGAGAATTATATTGAGATTTAAAGAAGGTGACTAAAATGAAAATTGAAGGAATAAAAGAAAATGTGCAAAGAATAGGAGGTAATAAGAAATGTCGATAGAAGAGGAAACAAAATCTGAAGAGAGGAAAAAGGCTAGTGATGGGTATGGCGTACCTGTAAAATGTGACAGCTGTGATCATGAATTTTATTTAAATCCACGGACTTGGCTACGGGACTACAATAGTATTGGGCAACCGTTCCAACAACCGTTCCAATACCCACCGGGATGTCCAAAATGTGGCAATGTCAAGATTAGTTATGTATTGACACTATATGTAGAGATGGAGGGTTTTGAATCCATTTTGAGAGAGGCTTTTCACAAGGGTGGACCAGTAGAAATCATTCCATGTAGTGGGAGAAATGTTCAACCACAGGAAACAAAGTAATGGATTAAGATAGTGATAATAAAAAAGAAAACGAAGAAAGAATAAAAAACACATGGTTGGGAGGCATGGGGGAACGAGTGAAAATGGACGAGAATGATACATCATCAGGAGAAAATAATGTTCTTGCCGAGGCAAAGAATAACCAAAACCAAGTGGAAGAAATTAAAGAAAGTTACGAATATGAAAATATTAATGGTAAGATTGAAACAAACAATGTAAGAGTACTATATTTTCCAAATAGGAGATTATCAACATTTGCTGAGGCCTTTATAGATAAAGATACAGGTAAAATACAGACAGAAATTGTAGAAAAAGGAATGACAGAAGAAGATATTTTACGTTTTTTTCATAAGAAAAATGGCTCTCTGAATTTAACCTTATTAATTCGTTCTATCCTCTATGAAGCATACCGTAAAGAGAGATTTACTTATGAAGGTGGTAATATAAGGCATCTATGGTACACCCATTTCAAACCTGTTTTAACTGGTGTTTTTGGATATTCTGAAAGTGAGACAGTAAGTAATACTATTGGTGTGGCATGGAGAGACTTGGTAGAAGTAGGTTTGGTTACTTATGAAGGATTGAATATTACATCTGAGAAGGAATCAGAAGCAGAATGGGTTATAAGAGACACTCCTTATCCAAATATCATTATAGCACTCGAAAAAAAGGGATACTTTAAACCATATCAATGGATTCCAAAACTATTCAATTGTTTTTTAATGGGAACAGGCGGAGATCTTAGTAGAGCTGTGGTCCATAAATATATCCGTAAATTAAAAGAGGAGCAAGAATTTGTATATAAGCAACTTGGAAAGGAACTCCCTGATGAAAAACGAGTTCTCAATCAAACCTTCTACATATGTACTGCAACTGATTACGACGTCAAAGGATATGATATCCAAGATACCTGTAGAAGAATGTTCAACTCTGCAATAAAACAACAAGGCGGGACTGGACATGTTGAAATCCACAGGTTATTTGTACGACCAGACCAAGTAACTAAGGAGTTGATATTATCAGAAGCACTTCCTTGGGAAATAGAGAAAAAATCAACTCTATCATCTAAAAAAAGAAAAGCATTGGAAAAACAAGAAACTACTCTCTGGAATAGATTTTGTAGATATACAAAAACATTAGAAAATCCGAATGGTGGGCTATACATCCCGAAACCCTCACGTTGGAATGGGCATGTCGAAACCATTGGTGATAAAGAAATGGTTCGAGCAATCATTGAGATGGACGCTTTCTCATTAGCCATCATAGGGGAAAAGATAATTGAGGAAGTTTTTAGAATTATAAGAGACAAAAATTTGGATGAATCAAAAATCATGGTTCCAGAGGTTATGAGAATTTTTGATGACCAGAAAAAAGATGTTGCAGAAGAAATATATGAAAAACAAGATGAGAAGCTTATACAACCATTAAGAGACAAATTTGAAAGAGATACATATGATTGGGAAGAGGAAATTGATGACGAAAAAAGTGATTCTGAAAAGGAAATCGATAGTGGTTATGATTCTGCATTAAGTGAAAAAGACAGGGAGAAACTTGACCAAGAACCAGAACTTTTTGATGAGTTGTATGGGCTTGAGGAGGAAATTGAACTGTTTGAAGATGAGAGGGACGACAGAATCAAAAACACGGAAAAACTCTATAACAGGTTGATTGAGGAACTTCGTTGGGCAAGAAACGCCAAAGTTGAACGGATAGGAAACGAATATGAAAAACCTGTTGATGATTTGGGAGAGAAGTATGAATCTGTTGAAGAAGAAATAGATGATGCATGCGAAGATATTGATGAAGAGATAGAAGAATTAGAGGCGATTAAGGATGACGAGCTGGAAAAGGTTGAGGAAGATTACGAGTTTAAAATGGAACAATACAATAAATTCAAAGAGGAGCATCTTGCAACATTCAATCCCATTGAAGAGGCGTTAAAAGAGGATGTATATGATACTGTAAAAAAAGAAACTGATTACCGTTATAAATACATCGAAAAAATAGAACCAATACGTGATTGTTTATCTAGTTTAGTTGTAGACGAAGTCAAACAAGAACTAAAAGACGATAATGAATTTAGTTGTTTCGATAGTGATATAATACCAACATTTCAAGGAGAAGACTATCTTGTTATTGCCTCAGCAAACAAAGATGAAAACATTGGTAAAGTCAGAGATGGTTTTTCCAGTAAATTTATTAATGAAATGAAAAAAATTGTTCATGATGCTACCAGAAAATTGACCTTTAAACTCACTAAAACAGTTGAAATGCCGGATTTGGAGGAAGAAATAGAAAAAGCAAAAGAAGAAACTGAGGAAGAACTAAAGGAGAAAGAGGAAAATGAATAATGAAAAGAGACATAAAGAAGAAGCATTGGATGAGGGATCGTTGGAATTATTTGAATTGATGTTTCCGCATCAAGATGAAGTGCATATCCACGTTGTCATTCCAAAAGGGTGGGATTGGAACAAACCTATCGTAAAAAATGATGAATTTGCATATGTTATCATGTCGCGGGATAAAGAGATTATGGACGAGACACATAAGACCGTATGGAAGATGATAGCAGATTTCCAAAACATCAATGCTATATTAAGCGGAGAGGAAGAGTTTCAGAGGGAGATAACAAAGGTCCATCGGGAGGAAAAAGGATCTGCTAAACTACTGAAAGAATTAGGGATTTTAGCACTTATAGCCTATCGAAACAAGAAAGGGGCACCGCTCACGATTACTTACGGTGGTATATGTCCAAAAAAAGAAGAGGAATATCTTTACATTCTCTATTGTGGGACAGAAAAATTAACTGATATTTGGGAGATATTTATGCTGTTTAGCGACGCGATGCAACACTATCACATGCAGAGATTAAAGAAGGAACACCCAAATTTGTTTAAAAACAGGGTAAAAAATGGAGGAATAAGAAATAGTAGAAGCAAATGGTAGAACAAATGGGCAGAGCAGAATCTTTGCTAAATATATATGAGGCGTATAAAAGTGAAAGATAAAAATCAGATAAAAACAAAACAAAGAGAACTTCCTGTACATCAAGCCATCCAAGAAGGAGCTGATGGGATTAAAAACAGGTATGAAACGAAAGGTGTTTGTAGTAGTGCTGATATTTTTGGGTTTTTTATGGAACACAAGAGAATACAGAAGGAAGAAGAGGACGAGAAAAACATCGGTGCTGAGATAAAAAGGGTAACTTATTCATTTAGAGAAGAAGAAACAATATCAACTTTTCTAAGGAATACAAAACACGAGGAACTTAAAGACGGTGTAATGGTGAAGTCGAAAACCAAGATTACAGATGCTTACTGGATTGGCATATATTTATTGATATTTAAGCAAGTTCAACATCAGATTAGAGCACATATGAACGAAATAAAGGATTTTTCTGCGGCGAAGGATTTTGTTAAGTTACTGGAAAATGAAAAAAAGATGTATCAAGAATTAATCGAAGTTGGTGATAAAAATGGAAGATAAAAATGAAAACGAACTAACTTTGGAGAAAGTAAACCTCAACGCAGGAGAAACAAAAAAACTAGAAGTTGCCAAGAAGATAAGAAAGTACGTTGCCCATTTTTTAACTAAACTGAAAATGCGTCAGTATCCAGAGAAAGTGAAGGGAAAAATCATATCTATTACACATCAGGATATGAGCGGTGTAGTTGTTTTCACAGTCAAAAGATTGCTCTTTCTGAAAAGAAAATTCCTTATGGATTTCAGGATGTGCGATCATATGCTAGAAGATATGGGAATACACAATGTTTTAGAACTACATGGAGAGAAATTAACTTATGAAAACAAGCAAATAACCTTTGATAAAAGTGAGTTAAACCCTCAATATTAATTCTAATGTTATGAGCATGCCAAGTTTGAGGCGCTATACAAATATCAGATAATAGTAATGGAGGCATAAAATGGCACAACATCATCTTATTAAGGAAGAAAATGAACCTAAGTTGTTTAAGGAGCTGAGGCAGATTATTCCCGTGGTTAATCACCGATGGCATAATTTAAAGGAGTCTATGCGGATCAACATTCTGGGTAAGACTGTGGTTCGCCTTCCAGTAGATTTTAATCCCAATGGTCGTGCGATTGGTATCGGAGATTTTAACTTAGAGGATAGTTCTTGGGATCAGTCTGCTAATGGCTTTTCAAATTTACAGCTAAATGCATATATTGAGGTTCATTTTAATAAATCTGGAGATATCCAAAATGTATATTATCCAGTATGAAGAATGATAGATATGCTAAAATGTGGTTTTTGTAGCAGGTCAACGATAATGGATGATGCTTATGGAAAAACTTAGAGGGACAAAAAATGAGTGTAACTTTTATTATGAAGGTAAAAAGGGGTGCAAAAAGCATGCTTTGTAAATTTGGGCATGTTGATCCGTGCTTTTGTTTAGAACCACGCCAAGGAAAACCAGTTATTGTAATGGCACCTAATTATGCAAAAGATAGAAAAGGCACTATCGAAAGGTTGAAAAGAAATTATATGCAAACTGGTAATTACAAATCACTTATAGTTATTGCAGAGGTGCGATGTGCAGGGCTTAAGGACTTGAGCAATAGTGAAAATAATCTTCCAGAAGATTATCGATACGGTGATGTTGGTAGACACCCAAAAAGCAAGGATGCTTTATTATTTTATCATATCACAGAGCATGGATATTGTAAGGCAATTATAGTTCCATTTAAACGAATAAAAGACAAGATAGAGTTTTCAAAAGAAGTGAATATAAAGTCTCCTTTTGATGATCGCGGAATGTTTTCTAAAAAAAACTTATGGGGATAAAAAATGGATAAAGTAGAACCAACTTCGGAGGAAGTAAAACTCAGCGGTTTCAAGAAACTGCCTTATGAGCAGATGAATTGGTCCATGGTTATAAACGAGTTCAATCCATGTTCAAAGTGTGGCGGTAAAGTAGAGATAAAAAATGATTGGGAACATGGGCATTGGGGTGATGCTCAAGATAGATATGATGATCATTATCGAAACTGGCACAAACCTTATAGTTACAGGCATTTTTATTTCGACCATCTCTCTGATTGGGACAAGCATGGATTGCAATATTACATATGTAAAAAGTGTGAAGAAATGATTCAAACCGAGAAGAGTAAAGCACGCGGGTTAGAAATTGATGCCGGCACTAAAGTATTTCGAATCAAATCAGAAAATGAAGGCGATATAAAAGTTGATCTGACAGAAGAGGAAAAAAAGGATTACGAGAAGTCGTTGTGTTGGGTGAGAGCTAATACTTCGGTTATGTCATACCAGAATGCCAAATGGTATATTGAATTCTTTCAGCAGCGATGGTGGATAGAAGTGAAACGGTCTATATGTTTAAATGAGATAAATGAAATTGAAGCCATGGATCCTCCTCTCTCGAGGTTGCAGAAGATATTTTCCGACATAAAGCATGGTGAAACATACTCTCGTAAGCCTACCAAGAGACCTATGCTGATTAAAAATATATGGCCCAGTTATCCGGATAGAGATGAAGTCGTTGAATTGGAAAGAAGAAAATGTGTAAAGATTTTGGGACATGGCATACGTGTAAGGACTGATTGGGAGGAAGATATTATACCTGATCTCTCAGAACGCGAAATAGAGCGATGGAAGTTTCTCAAAAGAGCAGAAAAAATCCTGGTAAAGAAGTTTTCTATGTTCTACTCTCTAATTGATACTATAGCAGAAATGAGTCCTCATTGTTGTCTGAATACTACTCCCAGGTGGAAAATGCTGGGTTTAGAAGGAGTGAAGGAATCTTTTGAAAATAGTTATAGTGTTGGTCTTGGTAGCTTTATTGATCTTGATGTGTTAGATGCTAGAATTATTGAACTTAAAAAAGAATCGAATGAATTCTATGAGATATGGGACGCTATAACGGCTGCTGTAGAAGAAGATAACGCCAGGGAAGAAGCTAGAGAAAGAGTGGAGTATCTTAAGTTGCATCCTCGTCAGGTGACATTAGAAGGCATTAGAAGAATAAATATAGATAAGAGTGTGCAACATGAGTGAAGATAAACCAGACCTGCATGATTTAGAAAAAATCTTTGAATGGTGCTCTAGACAACCAACACTCAAAACAATGACACTTGTTCATAGAGAAAAATAGAGAAAATATATACGTTTTGTTCGGTCAATGTTGACCGAACAGAAATAGAAAAAGAGAGAAAATATGTTTAACTATGGTATAACCATCTTTACGAGGTAAGTCATACGTAACATTCAAATGTAATGTATAACCATCCTTATGAAAGGTATAACCATCCTTATAACGTATGTTACGAAGGTTATAATGTTTGTTTCAACATAGGTTACACATAACATTCAAATCTGTGGTATAACCTATGTTACGAAGGTTATAACCATCTTTACAATGTATGTTAAATCCATGTTACCTGGATTATGATATAGAACACAACCTGGATTACGGTCCTGGTTTAAACCTGGATTATGATATAGAACATAACCTAGATTAGCGTAATGGAGAAAATATGTTTAACTATGGTGTGAGTTTGGATTCTATTGGCAGTATACTGCCACCACCATTAAAAATTGTGTTATAGAGAAAATATATAGAAACTATGTTTAACTATAACGATGTTCTTAATATATAGATCTAGATCCTTAAAAATTGAATTTTTAAAGTTCTTTAGATTTTCAATTGTATGTGAATGATACTCTAATATCTATATATTTCTTGCCTTTTCAAACAAATTGTGAATTTCACTGGTCCCTGTTTTTTTCACACTTTTTGAAATACTTAATCGAAGTGAAGAGAAATCTCTCCAAAAGAGAGAAAATATGTTTTTTTATGGTTTTGGCTCAAAATCAGTCATTTGTGCAATTTCAGTAATTTTACTGTTTTTACACAATTTGCTTAAAATAACACTAATTGTCTTTTTTGTTACCCCCGAAAATATATATTTAACTATGGCAATGTTCTTAATATATCGAGCCGGCTCGATTTCTATAGATCTAGATATGAATGATTATGAATTGTTCTGGAAAATCTAAAGAACTTTAAAAATTCCATTTTTAAGGATTTTCAGGATGGTAAACCTGTTGAGGAGATATCGCAGTTTTTCATCTATCCATGCTATTATACTCTAATATCTATATATCTCTCGCTGATAGTATATATTTTCTATACTCGCAGAAAGTTCACTAGTGAACTTTTCAGGAATAGTGCTAGCACTATTTTCATCTACACCTGGAATGTTACTAGTAACATTTTCGGGAGATTTCTCCCGAATTTCTATATTTTCTTCATATGTTCTTCCGATTATTTAATGGAGGGGGTGGTAACCAGTTACCAGCAATTACAAAATGGTTAGACCAAATTAAGGAATTGGAGCGATTATTTAATGGGGGTGTATCGCACGATACAGAAGTTATAAAGTGGTCTCACAGTTTTTGACAAGGCTTTAACACCCATATTCAACACAAGAAGAATACGAATAAACACGAAAAAACACATAAGAAATACGAATTAACATCTTTTTTCTCTATTCCATCCTCTGGAAATTTCCTCCATCAACATCTATTCCTTTTTTACTCTGTGAAGAAAATATACACATCAGCATAAGTTACTGCCGCGGCAGTAAGTTTTCATATATGCCAAAATTATCGACGCGTCAATAACTTTTCATTTAGCAACTATTCCTTTCTTCAAACAAATTATGAATTTGTTCGGTATCGAACTTATTACTAATTTGTCCTACTCTTGAATCAGTTAATCCTGTTATACTTGATAGTCATATACTCGGGCCCACCAACGCAGATAACCTTAGAATAACACTATCAAAGGAGATTCAATTTTATCGGTACCGCGATATTTTTGAGTGTACCCAACCATATGTTTATTGACCTTTTTGCATTATGAATAGTATTCTATATGTACCAAGGAGACGTTTGCTACTGAGATAATCTGGCGAAGCTGCCGTTGGCCGCATACCCATTCTTGGGACACTTATTTCTTCAATGGGAGTGAAACCAACCTTTTTAAATATATTATAACAATTAATACTATGATGAATCGGCTTGCCCGTGTCTTTTTCTGTTTGATCCATAATGATGAAAGATATTTTTCCCTCCTGATCTAATATGTTATAACTGTCTTTTGCAAGTTTTTCAATATGTTCATAGAACTGTTCTAACGTCCCTTCTTCAAAACCTTTTTTCTCTTTATATTTTTTCATAGACCAGTACGGTGGATCAAAAAATATCAACTTAACTCCTCTATATTCAACATTTGGATAATCCTCCTCAAAATGCATTTTGATATCAGGATAGCCTCTTGTTATATCATGTTTACGGATATACGGACGGACAAGATTGATGTCATAACAAAGTATTCTTCGTCCTCGTATCAGTTTCATATCTGGTTCAGTTTCCGCCATTTTTATTACGTTATAATTTGTACCACTACCAGCAAACGGATCAATTACTAAATCTCCTGGTTGCGTATAGTAATACAACAGATTCATTAAAATTTGACCAGGAATCCTGCTAGGGTAATCCCTGCTGATTTCATCCCCTCCAAAACGATTATCGAAATTTGGAAAGATCCATGTTGTTGTCTTTTTTAGCCAATCCTCATATTTGAGTACAAACTTATCACTGGATTCAATTTGTTCTTCAGAGATAGCTAATTCAGTATTTTTAGGTATTTTCATAGCATGATGGGGCATTTTTTTGTTCTTCGAAAGAAATACAATCTGATTATCTTTTATTCTTTTTCCATCGAAATCATATAATTCTACATCCGGTAAGATCTCCCCTTCAATAGGAATAGGATCCCCCTCTGAAATAAACATAATTCGATAGTTCTCATTAGGTTTTATAGCGATTTTATCCTCAGGGATTTTAATTTTACGTTTTTTGATGGCATTATATACAGAAAACATTGACTTATAACCTGTCTCACACCATTTTTTCTGAATGTCTGTCCCATGTTCTTGTATAAATAAAAATTTATTATAAGTACTTCTGCTTGGTATTGATTGATCTTCTTCTTTTTCATGCGGATTCCTAACTCTAAAAATCATGTCACAAACAATTTCATACCAATCTTTGGCATCTTTGTATTTTTCTATCATTTCTTTCATGTATTCATTTGTGTATTCATCCATACTCTGTACCTATTTTTCCATATGTAGAAACAGGTTTTAACCCTTGTGATACCTACCATAACCCACTCCAACACCTTGTTTCTAAAGTCAGAAATAATCTGAGTTACCTTACTCCGAGAGATATCGCAGATATTAGCGATCCCCTGATGCAGTTTTCCACTCAGCCACTCTCTCAACACGAGAATATTAATTTGAGACATCATGTCCTTTTTTAACATCTCATCGGGGCTGATACCTATGAAACCAGAAACAATCTGAGATACACGCCCTTGGGTTATATCAAGAATATTAGCGATCTCTTTTTGAGTTTTTCTACTTCCACCAAACCACTCTCTCGACACTGAAAGTTTAATTTTACAAGTTACTTGTTTTTTTAATAATTTATCATGGCTGATACGCCAAGATATTGCATGTTGGACACAGAAAAGTCAATTAGCAGATGGATAAGTGATATTAGAACAAAACAAAAAAGTACTAGAAACAATCTAATTTATAAATTGCATTTATTGGGTTGGGGCAGTCCACAAATAGAACCAATAGTTGGAATAGATGGATCTACAGTTAGAGGAATCGTTGAAAACTTACCCAAGGTAAGAAATCAACTATTAGAGGATTTTTATAATAAGCCAATAGAACAGATTGATGGTATTCAAAAAATATAGGGATAAAGTATTTGTATAAGAAAATATATAAATATTATATGTAAATACTATATATACAAAAAGAGAAAAGGTAAAATGGTTTTTATAAAAGTGGATCAAAAGGATAAACTCAAAGTATTCGGAATTCTATTGCACAATGGCAAATTCTCTAGAATACATGGACTGTTCCGTATCGATGAAAACGAAGAAAATGGACTGCAACAAATAAAAGACTCTGGCATTAACTTTGAAATAGTGAGTTGATTTTTTTTGAAACTTTATCGCCTGTATCTCCCCACAAGATATAATGACGGTAAAGAGATAGAAATAGAAAAATTGAATAGTATTACAGAAAAGATAGAACGTCGCTTTGACGGATGTTCATTATATCCATCAGTTAAACCTCCTATTATACAGGGTATCTGGATTGATAAAAAGATTAGCAAGAGATACGAAGATTCAATAGTTATGACTGAAGTGATTGTCGAAGATACGATTAAAAATCAAAAATGGTTTAAATCATTTAAAAAAACAATAAAAAAAGAGTTAAAGCAAAAAGAGATTCTCATAATAGTCCAATATGCAGAAGTAGATTAATGTATTTGTAATTTCTTTGCCGTCCGAATAAGTGTAAAATAGACAAAATATTGCTAGCAATATTATAAATGAAAATATTAGTACCGATATTTATTCTTGTTGATCTTACTTGCTTGACCACCAACAATCAATTTTATCATTTAATTCTATTAGTTCTTTTTTCTCATGTAACTATGCAGTCACATGAAGAATTAGTAAATCTCCTATCTTCGATTCTGATTTTACCGAGGTTATTATGCAGTAACCTCAGTGGTGGCAACAATTCTCCAATTTTCACTTACTACTGACCTAATACACACAAACCGTAACGTTACGTTACTTTTTTAATCCTATCTCGTCCATTTCTTTCTTTCTTCGTTCTCGATATGTCCGCGATCTTTCTTTTCCTTGTTCTCTAATTTTTTCAACATATTCGTCACCATCTTTCTGGGTTTTTATCTTTTTAGTTTCTGGTTCATAGTACTCGATTATCCCCGACAACGTATCAACTAAACATTCTGGCACTTCCTCTGCCTTACGAGTTAATTTCCAATAGAACGATCTGGGCATATCCGACCATTTAACGTAACCCACATTAGTAATTCCGTTCGGCTTAAAAGGAAGCGCTACCAGGCCTTTCCCTTTGAATTGGTCAAATTTTATTGCTTTATGAGTAATCTTTTCAAGTTCGGAAACTCCCTCTTTTCCAATATAATGTCTGTAGTCATTTCTCGAAAATCTATCAAGAGGTGGGATACTTAAGAAGCAGGAGACCATTGCATTCCTTCTGAAAGTCTTATCTAAAGCATACCAATCATGAGTCAAGAATATGCTATAAACAACTCCCTCGCCAATTCCCGTATCTCTGAACATTAAGTGCCTCAAAGAAAGGAATTGCCTTTGCTCCAGAGGTTGAATTCTTACTCCACTCGCGTCATCGAAAATAACTATCTGAATAGGTTTCTTAGCATCCCATCCTAATTTGGGGAATCCTTTAAAAGCGAGGAACATCAACGTTTTTAGCGGATATTCGTTAGTATAGATCGCATTACAATTTTCTTTCCCATACCACGAACAAATCTTAGAAATGACATTTTCTGCTAATGTAGTTTTTCCCATTCCCATCATACTTTGCAAAATTATTGGAAGTTGTTTAATCCTATGTTTCATCCCCGTGTGTCCCTTGAATAATTCTTCCTTATCAAAGTAGAGATAGTCATAGAATTCTTTGGTGTAATCTGGAAACATGGAATCTTTGCTACTTTTGTCCATTTTTTCAACTCTTCTCTATAATGGTAAATATATATTATCGATTTAAATACTTTTACAGGGGGAGCATTGCCCCTATTTATTTAATATTTCCCTTCATCCTTTAAAATGATATTCCAATATCTTATTGTTCAACCATGCAGTTGTTAGGGCTGGATATGAGAAAAAATACAAACGACAATCTGTACCAATTAAGATTACAAGAAATTCCAAAACTGGAAAAACTTGTAATTTCGCAATTCGAGGATGAAACAGGGAGATCTCGGGCAACCTACTATCGGAAGAAGAAAGAAATTGAAAGAGATATGAAAGATTAATGATTTTGTTATAATGACTTTGATATTGCCTCCTCTTTTTATCGAACTTAAAATGAAAATAATAGAAGATTTGTTTTTACTCGGAGATATACGAATAATATTAGTATTTAATTATAATCGGTGATATATTTAAATAGTCCTAATCACATTTAGTTTCTTGAGGCTGTGAGGATAATGCGCGACTTCAAAAAAAATATAAGATGCGGCTTACATATAAGGAATGGTAGGGTCAAGAGAGGCTCACAAAACCTCAAAAAAAATGCTTCAAGCGCATTGGAGCATTCCTCTCTTCTCCTCCCTACTCCTCCCATAATTCTTAATAATTTTTTTTACACCGGTCATAATTATTTTTCCCAGATTTTTCAGAAAATGATAAAAACTACAAATTTCAAGGAGGAAAAGGACAAAGGATGATAAAAAAAATTAGGGAAAGGCCTGCAGGCCCCACCCAAACAACAACCACTATAAAATGTAATACGCATCTATTATATAAATCCTTTTACATATTTTTATCGAATTTATTGTCTCTCGTTGATAAACACTCTTGTTCGTTGATAAACACTCTTGTGGTATTAGGAGGGAGTGATCAATGAACCCCAATTTGACCGATGAGCAACAAATTCGCAAGTACTACGAACTGGTTAATCCTGATAATAATCCCCGTTGGGGGGTAGTTTTCCCACCGGTAAAAGGAAATCCGGCACTCTTCAGCAGTCAAGTCAACAGTGTTGACGACGCCCTGAAAATGTGCCGGGAATACAACGGTAAAGGTATGTGTTGTTCATCAGTGAACGGTATGCAAGGCGGCGCAAAGGCAGCTAATGTTACATCTGTTGATAATATCTTCGTTGATTACGACGTCTACAAAAAGAGAAAAGTGGAGGGATTATCAACTGAAGAAGATAAACAAGCATCACTTGCAGGTATTAGAAAAATAATAGAAGAACTCCGCAATGTCATTAACTTGCAGCCGTCTCTCCTCGTAGGATCGGGAAATGCCCATCAAACTATGATCCCTCTCTCAATTAAGATATCCAAGGATCCTGAAGAACGGAATGCACAACTCAAAGACATCCAAGCAAGATTGGCTGTTTTGTATGAGAAACTAAAAAAATTTGACACGGATGTTGCACACATTGACGTTGGTGTCATAACCGATGTCGCAAGGAAATGCAAATTCCCCGGAACACTAAACAGAAAAGAAGGAATGAAACCACCATATAGGAAATCGGTGATAATCGAGGCCTACGAAGATATTCCGGTCAAGACCTTAGCAGAGGGCAACACCGTTGTATTTAATGCTTTAAAGGCAGCAAGGGAACGTAGCATACCAGCACCAGTAAAACAGATGACTACTCCAGTTAAGAAGGGCGCCAAGACCAAACTGCTTAAGCCGTGCATGACATGGTCACATGATGCGGGTGACCGATGGGAGGAGGATCAAGGCAACTCCTTTAGGAAGGCTATTGCAGGCGAGATGTATAACCAGCAATGGCCACTAGAAAAAGTGCTGAATTTTTTCAAGACCCATGATGAATTAAGTGGCGAAGAATACAGTGAAAAAACCACAAAATATCAGTTTGAGCACACGGAAAAAAAAGACTACGATAAGACAGGCTGCGAAAAGCTTAGAATGAAGTGTCCTAGCATCGTCAAACCCTACTGTTCTCAATGCCCCCAAAATCGTTCAATACCGATAGTAAATGCTGGATCAAGAATCGCTACGCTCTACATTCGAGGTTTCAACAAATTCGAGATAAAAGGAAAAGATGGCGCCACTGTCGTTTCACTGATCGAAGGCGGCAAGAAGGGATGGTACAGCAGCATAGTCTACAGACGACTCATCGTAAACGCATTAAATAGAGAATTCAACTTGGTACCAGGCAACGCTGATAGGATTGCAGAGGAGTTATCAAATAAAGCCAAGAATAGAATCAACATGTTGAGGTCAGTAGATGCGTTTAAAACGGAGCTAAGCGTGAAGGAGCAACAGATCTATGATAGCATAAGACGTATAAGCTGTACACCGGCTGATGAAGGCAATATTTTCAATATCTATATCGATGGCAAAGTCATAGAAATCAATGATATAGACTTAGGAAAACCGCTAGAATTTATCTTCCAATACCGAAACCGATTCTTCAAGCAGATAGAAATTAGCAAGGATGCATGGAACGATGTTTTTATCCCTTACATCCTTGAAGAAGGCAAAAAATATTCAAAATCGAGGTTGCCGTCAAAAGCAGACATTGTTGTCGAGGTATTCCTACAATACCTGAAGAACAAGAAACCGTACGACTGGGATGACATAGAGATGCGGAGGACTCACACGAAAAATATCTATTACGAACGAAAAAAGAATCGGGTACGAATTTCTTCTCCTTTCATACACCAGTTTTTTAATAGGAAAAAAATCGAAAAAACCTATGGGCCGAGTACCATAAGTTTTGCTTCACATTTGAACCGCATCAAATTCAAAGAGGAAGAGAGAAAATCTGGCAAGGTTCCGGGGAAAGACGGACTGGAACAGCAATCATGGTGGATGTTCTACCCGAAAAAATTAGGTCTGACTGAGGCCGATATTCGTGAAGAAGATGAAAAGAAAGAAAAACCACAAAGTCAACGGAAGGTCATCTAAATGGTCATTAGATTAGATTGGAAAAGGAGGAAGAAAAATGAGTGGATTTGAAAAAATCATACAAAAAAACATGCTCAAAAGTCGTAAAAAACGGTCAAAAACATGCAAAAAAGCCCAAAAAAGTAGTCAAGTAAGCAGTTATTTGGGGTTATTTTTCGAACTGCCTACCATGGTTTTTCTCCTTATAAATATAGTCAGTGTAGGCGTTTTTGCTTATATAATAGAGAAAAAAAACTCTCACCTACTATTAGTAGAGCATAAGGAAGGCTTAATACCTGCCTACCTGCCTACTTTTACATATAGGCGAGTAATTTTTTCTCCCTATATATATAGCAAAAACGTGGTAAGCAGATTATGTTTTTGTACTGCTTACTTCAAGTGGGAAGTGCCTACGTGACTCTGTTTAGTAAAATTATTGGCATTCCGGGAAGCGGTAAAACTACCGCTTTAATCGACAAACTCGAGGATTTTGTGCTAAAAGGCAGTAGTCTGGAATCAATGTGCTTTGTCACGTTTTCTAAGTCGGCCGGCAGAGAAATCAAATTGAGGGTGGCCAAAAAGTTTGGTATCGACACGAAGCAGCTGTTCTACTATGGCACAGTCCATTCTATTTGTAACAAGTTACTTGGGTGGGATTTAAGAGGAGGCAATCCAAAGATTGCCCTTGATGAAGATCGGGACGATTACCTGTCACAATATGGTTACACCTATCCAATTACTGATGCAAGTGTTGAATTACCGGAGACATCGATTTCGGATGAGAATTTTACTGAGATAACCGATGAAGAGAAGCTTTTTGCGCTGATTGGATGGTGTAACAATAGATTGGTCCCGTTGGAAAAATGGAGGGATATTGGAGTGATGTTTGACTATATAGATCCCTCGATGGTCTTGGAGATTTGTAAAGGTTGGTCAGGTTACAAACAGGAAAATGACTTAGTTGACTTTGATAACATGCTTTCGGAAACTATCAGCCATAATTTGGTTCCTTACGCAAGGGCATTATTTGTTGATGAACTACAAGACTTTACTCCCTTGATGTACAAAGTATTCACCACGTGGAGTAAGGGTATAAACGAGGTTTTCGTTGCAGGCGATCCCAACCAGTTTCTTTATCCATGGGCTGGTGCGTCTTCTGATTTCTTACTGAATTTAGATGCTGACCTGACAATACAGAATTGCTCACATCGCGTCCCTTTAAACATATTAAAAAAAGCAGAACTCTTGATTTCTACGGTAGAGGGCAGTCATTATACAGATTTCTATGCCGATAAGGAGGGTGGTCAATTCGTTCATTTGATTAGTCCTTCCTTCGATGAGATTATGGAATACTTCCCTAGTGACCCTGAGAAAAAAGTGTACTTTCTTTTCCGAACGAATTATCTTGCGGATCGTTTCTGCGTTGATTATCTCATCCCGCATGGTATCCCGTATACTCCTGTGAAAGCGACACGTAGGATTCATGATGCCTGGAGATATTATCAAAGATCTGGTCAAAAACTGCTTGATATACGTGACGCTATGGTAAAGCTGCAGCATAACGAAATATTAGCGACATGGGAAATAAAGCAAATCATTAACTGTTTACCTTCGTGTTCAAGGAGAAGGCCAGACGCATATGTTAAGTACGGTGTGAAGTCTTGGTTGAAGGATCAAAAAGAAAAATCTGAATGGACTGTCAAGGAAATTTTGGATGACCTGCTAGTAAAATTACCGAAGTGGGATGATTCCTGGATATTAAGCAGGTTGACTGATCTACAGAGAGATGCATATATTGCCAATATGCAGCACGGGTATTATCGATTATCTCCTGATAAGATACGGGTTGGCACGTTGCATTCCAGTAAAGGTTTGGGCGCTCACGTAGTTTTTGTTTTCAACAGTCATACAAAAGCTGTGGACGACCACATTATGGAGGGAGGTCGCAGTGCTATTGATGATGAGACTCGGCTGTATTTTGTGGGCATTTCAAGATCTCGGGAGTCTTGTATATTAGTTGAGGATTTTGCAGAATTCGATAACACTTATGTTTTTGACATGGGGGTACAGCTATGACTAAGATTTTGGAGCCTAAAAAATGATTGGTAACAATAGTAACAATATATCATTGATTGGTAACAATAGTAACAACAATAATATATCATTTGAACATTTGGGCTTTAAAATTCCACCAAAGGAGTGTGTCTGCCGTAATTTGAAACATTGTCCCATTTTCCAAATGATGCAAAGAGCCGTAAAGGTAAGGTTGAAACAGCAGATGGTAACAAGAATGGAAAAGACGACGCATCCCACGTGCATGCTGTGCGGTTTCTTCCGTGGCGCAATCAGAGACAAACGAGTAAAACAAATCAGAATGCGGTTAGCAGCAATGCCATGGTGATATTAAATGAGAGTAAGAAAAGGAAATCAAGCCGATGGATAATTAACGATGGAGAGGCGGAATCCTCCCTTAAATCAAAATGGAGTTGATGAAAAATGAATATGAAAGAAGAGATAAAAACAAAAAATAGAATAGGAATACTTGATAGACAAGCAATGGTAGATGCAATTGATACAACGATAGTGGAGATGAAAAAAATCTATAATGGCATGTCCAAAGATCAAAAACAAGGTGGCCCTTGTTTTGTGTGGATATCGGTTAAAAAATCGGATAACATGAATCTGCTTAATCTTTTTGACGTGTATGGTTCTGAAGTGTCCATGATGTATTATGGTGCGGGTGAAGATAAAAAGAGTTTTTACCATCTAATCAAGACTATAGATGCCTATCTTCCTTATACTGATGAAATTGTTGATAGTCTAAGAACGGCACAGGATCATGATGCAATTGTTCACGAGGATTGTACATCTGAAACAATAGCAAGGGAACATCCATACTTTCAGGTATATTTTGACTTCAAGGAAAACAACGGCAATTGTTTTTGTCACGATTCGCCGTATTATGCGGAGAAAGTTTATAGGTTTTTACTTGGCCAGCTTGAACGTTTGGGAATCCAGGGAAAGATCGAAGTGATAAATGATTTGTAGATAAGAAGGTGATGAATAATGAAATTTAGTGAATTTAAAAAGCTATCTTACGAGAAGAAGAATTGGTCTGTGGTTGAAAATGAATTTCCCCCATGCCCGGAGTGCGGCGGTAAAGTAGAAATAAAAGATGATTGGGAGCTTGGGCATTGGGGTTGGGGCGATGAAGACCCTACCAAGTTTTATGTTGATGATTTGTCTGATTGGGATGAGGAAGGGGCACAATATTATATATGCAAGAAGTGCGGAAATATAATACAAACTGAAAAAAGCGAAGCACGGAGTTGGGAAACTGATGAGGGTGCCGAGGTATATCAGAAAAAACGAAGAATTGAGTTTGATGTTTTGGATAACCGTACCTGGATATATGAAAGAGAGGGTACGGAAAAAATAGATGAACTCAGAGAATATTTTAACAAAGGTTGCGTCAAGCCATCAATTATGTGGGGGTGCAAACTTTGCAGGGACCAGTGTGGTGTATCAAAAATTGCTATCTATCTTGTTGACATGGGGAAAACTGAAAAAGATTTCTGCATGAAACATGGATTTCTAACAGAAGATGAAACATTCAGGCGAAAAAGATCACGTACTTGCTTTGAGAGAGAGTTTTTTGCAAATCGTTATTCAGCCAAGGAGAAAAAAGAAAAGACATCTGTGATCTTAAATGCATTTGGAATAGGCGGCAGTAAAGATAGACAAAACCTGACAGAGGTCAGGGTGGGCAAACCTTGAAAATATCTACACATGGAGCTGATAAAAAATGATTAAGAGGAGATAAGAGAGATGCTAGATTGCAGGAGCTGGTAAGGTTTGGCACTTGTTTTTTGTGTCTAGACGGGCATCAAAATTTGTGGGTAAAGTGCCGACCTCGGTAAATCCTGCAACCCGCGTATCATAGTATGGCATATAAAGAGCGTGATAAAATGAACGAAAGAGAAGAAATAAAAGGAGAGGCTGTTGAAGAACAGATAGTGACCGTGGAATGTAATGAATGTGGGCATAGGTTTGATTCAAACCCGCATGATTGGGAATGGGAAGGTGATACTAACGGGCCACCGTTTCAGTATCCGCCGGAGTGTCCGAAGTGTGGTGGCACTACCACCTAAATAACACCAATCTCTGCTATCGAGATGATGGTGTAAAAGAGAGGGGATTGATGGGGGTCAACTGATCCCCATCAACACGAATGGAGTTGATCAAAAATGAACAAGAAAGAAGAATATAAATTATGGAAAGAATCAGGTATCGACTTGGAGAGTTTCAATAAACACGGATTGACGTTAATCCCTGTTGACGATAAGGGAACCCTCCGATTAGCAAAACTTAATAGGGACGATGAAGGACGGGATTCCTCCCTTAAATCCTAAAATGGAGTTGAATGAAAAAAGCATAGTTCTCATATGTATATGTAAGTATATATCTTTATATATATAGGTGTTGAATAAAATGATGGATAACACAGAGATAAGAAATGAAATAAAAAGCCTGGGGTACTTGTTGGAACGGAACAAGAATAATCGGGAGACTTTCCTCATACGTGTAAAAATCCATTGGATCGCTTTACAAGAAAGATTGGAGAAGGTTGGAGAAGGCAAATGATAGAATATGTAGGCATTCCTGAAAAACCAATGTTCACTGGGTTTCCTGAATGGCGACCTTATCAACGTGAGGCAGTTCGTTTTGTCATAAACACAGGCAATCGTTTCACTGCCTTTAACGCGCCAACGGGGTCGGGTAAAAGTCTGGTTGCTATGGCTATTGCAAAATTGTTAGGGAAAAAAGTGTATTATCTCGCTAGCACCAAGAGTCTACAAACTCAACTTTTAAAAGATTTTCCAGAAGAAGTAGTTGTTCTCAAGGGAAGAAATAATTTCAATTGTTTGATAAAAGAGAATACGACATGTGAGAAATGTATGTATCAGCATGTCAAAGAGCATTGCCCCCTAAAATCTAGTTGTCCTTATTACGTTCAGAAAGAAATAGCAAAGGATTCGCAAGTTGTTGTTTGGAATTATAGCATGTTTCTGACAAATCAGAAATTCGTTAAAGATTTCCCTAAGGCAGAATTGTTAATTTGCGATGAGGGGCACAACGTCGAATCAGAGTTAATGAATTTTGTTAATATAAAATTCGGTTATCGTTTTTTTCATGATATTAATCTACCATTTCCCGAAAACGATGACCGTGAACATATTCTCTCTGTGCTAAATAAAGCTTCAGAAATTATTGGAAAAAAATATGTGACTGCTGAGGGTATAATACACAAGAAGATAGGCAGTGGCGAGGCTCCTGATATAGAAGAGATCCAAGTATGTAGTAAATGGGGAAATCAAATAAAGAAGTTACAATTCTTTGGAAGTGTTTATAATTCAGATAACTGGATTCTTGATTATTTTGAAGATCCAAGAAGATGGGGGAGTTATATTTCGTTTAAACCTATACGAGTTGATAATTTTTCAAATTATCTCTTCGATTGGGGAAATCGAATACTACTAATGTCCGCGACCCTGCCGCACTTATCGATTTTGTGCAGCAGTTTAGGGATTTCTCAAGAGAGCATAAAACGCCTGACGATTCCATCAACGTTTAGGAAGGAAAATCGGCCAGTAATTTTTATCCCAGTTGACAAGATGAACCGTTCATCTTGGAAAATTACCCTGGAAAAAATCATTTCCTTTTTAATTGTATACTGTAAACATCATAAGGAAAAAATATTAATTCATTGCGTCAGCTATCAAGTTGCCGATAGAGTAATATCTGCTTCATCTTTATTTGAGGATTATCAGATTTTTTATCACAAAAATGCTAAAGAGAGGTCGGATTCTTTGCATGATTTCAAATGTGCCGATCCGCCAGCTATTTTGATCACCCCATCGATGGAAACAGGCATCGATTTGATGGGAGATTTATGCAGAGTTCAGTTCATTCTAAAAATTCCTTTTCTGTTCTTGGCGGATAAACAGATAGCAGAACGTGCAAGGATTGATCATCTGTGGTATGTCAGTTGCACGATTGCAAGGCTCATTCAGACATCAGGAAGAATTGTGAGATCACCGACAGATTGGGGAACAACATATATTTTAGATAGTTGCTTCGAGGATTTGATTAAAAGGCATCGGCGTTTTTTCACATCTTGGTTTTTAGAGTCGGTTTATAGGGTGCCTACTCCTTATTCTAACGCTGCTAATCCGACTTCCGAGGATTGGCTTACCATGTTGAATGGAGGAAAGTTAGAGAAGATGTAATTTTGGGACTGGTTAGAAAATGAGAATCTTGCATTTGAATTTAGAGGACAAGTGGTATAACCTTATTTCCAGTGGTGAAAAGAAATTTGAATATCGAGAGGTAAAACTGCATTGGACTGAAAGGCTATTTAAGAAGAACGGGAAACCAAAATCTTTTGACGTAATTAAGTTTACGAGAGCCAATTACATAGACCCGTTTTTTATTGATTTCTTAGAAATTGTGGGTATCGAGGATTTTCAGGGTAAGCCGCATTATAAAATTAAATTAGGCGGAATGAGGGATCCTAGTGAGTTGTTTCCAAGACAGTTAACTTTAGATTTTGAGGCTAAAAAACGAATAAAAGAAGCAACCGGTGTAAAGGAGATAGATACGGGGGATGAAGTGCAGAATTTGGAGGTCTCAAATTGATTCAGTTCTGCAGATGCCGAAGTTGCAGTGTGTATTACGTCCATATCAGTGTAGAAGGCGAGGGTAGTCTCGTCTGTCCATATTGCAATAGCAAGAAGGTTAGGAAGATATCACGGAGGTGTTGGTACGGAGATTGGAAAAAGCTAGGAGCCGGATAAATATGGTTATTTGGATCACTTATTACATCAACGATGCTACAGGTAGGCATATGGCAGTTGCATATGGTAATATCGTCAGGCGAGAGGATTATCATATTATTATCGGTAATGAGGAAGAACGGTTTACGGTCCCTACTTCTGATATTGTCAGTATTACTACTGATAAGCCTTCTCTGAAAACTCTTGATATGAAAACGTATAATTATGTTCAAGGCAAAAGGAAAAGTAAGAATAGAAGAAAGAAAAAGAGGTTTTATCAACGTTTCTCCTATGCAAGGCTATGGCATCAAAGTGGTGTTGAAGAAGTTGAAAAATAAGTTGGTATTATGGAACGTTTGGAAGATGAGATCGGCTACAAAATGAGTAAGTGGTCTAAAGAAAGGCCTTTTTGCCGCAGGGTGATCAATCATTTGCTTGAAAAGTATAATTGCAAGTAGAAGATTTGCTTGCAAATCGATTTTGTGTTTTGGGCCGAGGTATGCGATTACAAGTCAAGAAGATGATACAGGAACAGAGGGAAAGACGAATTATTGATTTTAGGGATAAAAACGGGGGTGGTATGGGATGATCTGTTACTATCAGTGCAACAACTGCAATGGTGCTTTCGAACATATATCTCTAATCAATCCAGTTTTACGGTGTTCATATTGCGCCCAGTTTCATGGTTAAACCAGTTAGAGAGACGAGGAGTTGAGATGAAGCCAAATCTTTACAATTTAGACTCGAAAAATTACAAGGAGAGACCACACTGTCGACAAGTTATTGTTCGAATGATGAAAATCTATGATTGTTCACTGCTTGATCTCGCCGAAAATCATAATTTCTTCGAGGGAACGGCGAAGCAATTGGGAAAAATGATTTTGGAACAGAAAGAGAATAGGAGGTGAATGAGATAATGGGTAGGAAGAGCCCTGCAAAGGAAAGAGAAGATGCATTGCTGCAGTTTGAAAAATATGTCAGAGGAGCAAAACGAGAGAAAAAATTAGGTGTGTTTCTTCCTTTGCGTTTTGCTGAAAAATTATTACGGGTTTTTCAAGGAATAAAGTAAAAAGAGAGACGAATAGCGTTGGTTGGTGGGATAGTGGGAGAGATGGGATTTATCAATAGAGAGTTTTCTCTAAGGTGATAAAATGAAGAAGCGAAGGAGACGGAGATGAGATGCAAAAAAAGGTAATGTTATCGCTACGCTTTTGTGCGGGTATCTCGGATAAAGCAGCGGCCTGTCTGATGTCCGAATTGCAAGTGTTCAACGTGGTATCTGCCGAAGCGTTGGGATGTGAAAACATATGTAACAGAAGCACCCGGCATCTGTTGTTGGCGTCTATCACGATCGAAAAGCCATCTTCATTTTTTAGAGGATAACGGCAACTTTTATATATTGTTGTGGGTCTCTTGATAAATGTAGCGCAGGTATCATATCTCGCTAAAAAATTAAGGGTGGTGTTGGTGTAAATGAAAAATATCGGCATATCGAAGGGGATCTGGCGGGAATTGAACAAAATTCGCCGGGAACAAAACTTCAATTACTACAATGATGCTATAGAATATTTGTTGAAACGACCATCTGTTTCTAGTTTTGAGGAGAAATCCTACGATGAAGGGGTGATTGAAGGTTATGCTAAAGGGAAGATTGAAGGTTACGTTAACGCAAAAAATGATTGGCAGCTTTGGTTTTTCTGTAACACCTGCGGTGAGAGGATGGACATTACTCCTGATTCTAATGTCCACGAAGAGGCGATAAAACATTTGAAGAGGAGTAATTGGGGGCATTCGGTGTGTCACCGTCGAGTCAAGGAAGAGAAGGTCCTCCCTCATTCTTCAGAGAAAAAGATTGTAAATATTGATATAGGGAAACTATAGGTTTTCTCCCATAAAGGAACAATATCTTGTGTATGTGTGGGTTGGTTGGATGGTTTGAAACGGATAATGGTGGGTCGGAGAGGGTGTTTGAGAGCAGAGTTGAAGAGGGTAAGAACGCAGTTGAGAGGGGCCTCTTCAGGAGGCCTCCGGGACGGGGGGGTTAGCCATGACTATGGCTTACCGGCCCTCTCCAAAATGGTTCCCAGACGGCAAAATCGCGTAGTGATCAATGCGGCTTCTCAACATGGCTTTTCAACGTGGTATAGAATATTAAAATAATAGAAGAATGATATGTAATCCAATGTTAACTAATATACCACTAAAATAATGGTGAGAAGATGAAAGTAGAAACTAAGGATGATAATTCCCATACCGAGAATATCCGTGCCAATGAGGAGCTGCGTCGTGCGATAACGAGTGAGATACGAGCACAGGAAGCATATGAGAACGCAAAGAAGAAGATGGAGAACACTGAGAAGGACATGGTCCGTATTCGTTCCGAGTTGGACAAGTCCAAAGAATCGGTCGACATGTTGAAATTAGAAGAACGCCTTCAACGTCGCGAGCCTGTAGAAGAAGCAAAGCTAGAGACTGGGACTGTGGAGGGTAGGCAATTTGAGAAAAGTCTTGGTAATTATTGTTTCAGGAAAGCCATTGAAAATGTTATCGACAAAGTAATTCAGAAAGGAGGCATAATTGAGAAAAAACCGGAAGAAAAA
>JAUXAU010000119.1 GCA_030619765.1 Thermoplasmatota archaeon | reverse complement strand
CCCTCTTCAAAAAGTATTGAAGGGAATTAAAGCTATTGGATCAGCTTGTAAAAGATTAAAACGGTGGATATTTGATCAGATGTCAAACAAATTGAAAACACCACTTACTATCGAGATTGGTTAAAAACTGCAAAAGTCTTGCTATGTGTTTGAGCTAAAATCCTATTATTATATTAATTATATAACAAAATATATATACTTATAATTTCAATATATATCTGGGAAGGAGGGTAGCACGAGATTTTTTTCAAATCTCCTCACCACCTCACTGCTCCCTTCTCCCCATAATTTAAATACTTAAAAACACAGTTTTTTAAGTATGCTTTTGACCTTTTTATAACTTCTTAAATTTTCGAGAAAGTGGAAGGTTTTGTAATTTTTAATTTGTTTTCTACCCGGTAAAAATTCTCCCACAATCTCCTTCTTTGTTTTTGGGCTTGAGGGGGGATAAAAAGATAATTAGAAATGGATTATTTTGCGAGACTAAGGAGAGAAACCTAAGTTTTTAATGGCTTCCATACCACCTTCAAACGCTTTTTTGTTTATATCCTTGTACTTTGAAGGAACATTATCTAGAATTGTTTCTAAAAGAATTTCAGATTTGAAAGGTAAAACATCAGTTGCTGCAAGAGCGCCAAGCATCACAATATTCTTTGTAATGACGTCCCCTGATTTTTTCGCTATTTTCGAGGCATCTATCAAGAATAACTCAGCATAGGAACGCATCTCTTTAAACACATCGTCTAGATTTGGATATTCTACACCACCTATAGCAATTGTAAAAGGAATAACTGGATTAATGTCGGTAATGATCTTTGTTTTTTTACTAGCATACGTTATATTACGTAATGCTTCAACCGGCTCTGTACTTAAAATAACATCAGCTGTACCAGTCGCAATCAATGGACACAAGACATCGCCAATTCTTACAGTGCAGATGACGGCTCCACTACGTTGTGCCATTCCATGGATTTCAGAAGCATAGACGTTTATTTTTCCTCTCACTGCAGCTTTTCCTAGAGCAGTTGCTGCTGTAATTACGCCTTGTCCACCAACGCCTGTTAATACGATACTTGTTTTACAGTTCATTTATTTCCCTCCTTTTTAAAGATGGCATCAAACGGACAGATTTGCACGCAATTCCCACAACCATTACATTGTAATTCATCAATATATATACCACCCTCTTCTGCATAGTAAAATGCCGGACATCCAAATCGAACAATACACACTTTACACTGGTTACATTTTTCTTGGTCAATACAATAAACAGATTTTTTTTCTCTTGACTTTCTTTTTCTCTGACTCTCTAGAAGAATACAAGGCGATTTACTTACAACAACTGCCGGTCCTCTGAAATCCAACGCTCTCTTAAAAGCGGCTGTTGTTTCCTTAATTTTGTTAGGATCAACAATTTCAATATGTTCTACACCCAGTCCTTTGATGACATCCTCTACGTTAATGAGCTTGGCTGGTCTTCCCATCCCATCATATTCTGTTCCTGGATGTGGTTGAAGACCTGTCATCGCCGTAGTTCGATTATCAAGAACGGTTATAACAACGTCGTGATTATGATGTACAGCATCCACAATTGGTGGAATGCCCGAGTGGAAAAACGTGGAATCCCCCATAAAAGAAACGATTTTTTGTTCAGTAGAAATGGAAAGCCCACATGCAATCCCCGCATTTGAACCCATGCATAACAATAGATCGGCTATCTCTAGCGGAGGGGCCTTACCCAAGGTATAGCAACCAATATCTGTCGGATAAATAGTTCCTTTAGGTGCTGCTTTTTTAACTGCATAGTATGTTGCTCGATGCGGGCATCCTGGACAGAGGGAAGGCGGACGGCTAGGGAGCTTTAATTTTGGTTGTACTGGCTTTTGGAATGGATTTTTAACTTTGAATATTTTTGAAAATGCATCTGCAACAATATCTGGTGAATATTCATATAATCTGGAGAAATGGTCTGTTGATTTTCCATATATTTTCACGTCGGAATTGATATCATAGGCAAGTGTTTTGAATTGCTGTTCAAGTATTGGTTCAAGTTCCTCTACTACAACTATGGTATTACATGATTTGATAAATTGTTCACACATTTTCCGCGGAATAGGATGAGTCATACCTAGTTTCAAAATTTTTACATCAAGCTTCAAGGTTCCCGCCACTTCTTTAACATAATTAACTGAAACCCCTGATGCGACAATTCCTATATCCGTCGGTTTTCCAATGCTAAGAATGGTGTTAAATGGTGATTTTTCTGATATCTTTTTTGCCTGTTCCATTTTCTTTAATAAGGCTGGATGTTTTACTCTTGCTGAAACAGGTACAAGAGCTAATAACGGATCTTTTTCAAAATGCCCTTTCCCTCGAGGTTTTTGCAGCTTTCTTAAGGTAATAGTGCCTCTTGCGTGATTTAATCTAGTGGTTGTTCTTAGTAAAATAGGAAGTTGTAATTCTTCAGAGACATCAAACCCTCTTCTCGTCATTTCCTTTGCTTCTTGAGGTGTTGTAGGTTCAAGCATAGGTGCATTACCAAATAAAGCAAAGTATCTATTATCCTGTTCGTTCTGGGAGGAATGACAATATGGATCATCTGCTGAAACAATAATGTGCCCTCCTTTGCAACCCACGTAAAGGTATGTCATTAATACATCACTAGCTACGTTAAGTCCAACGTGTTTCATACAAGTAAGTGCTCTTAAGCCACAAAATGAGGCAGCAGCAGATACTTCTAATGCAACTTTTTCATTGGTTGAATATTCAAAATAAAACCCAGGATCTTTGTTTTGTTTTGTGGCCTGTTTTGCAATTTTTGAAAATGTATCTGCTATCTCAGTAGAAGGCGTTCCCGGATATGTCGTTGCAACATCTATTCCTGCCTCAAGTGCTCCTCTTGTAATAGCTTCATTTCCCAATAATAGAATTTGCTTTCCTACTTTGTCTTCAGTTATCTCCATCATTATAAACACCAAATAAGTAGATTATGTGCGATTTCCCCAGCCAGGAGTAAAAGAGAATAGAATATAAATATAACGAACTCCTCCTACTTTTAGATATTCTATAATTTGGTAAAAAGTTTTCACAATTCTTTTTTTAGTGAGACTTCTGTATGCCCTTCTAGAGTTATATTCCATTTTTAATGTTTCTTTTTTTGAGGTTATACTTTTTAGAAAAAATATCAACAAAACTACAACAAATTTTCCTGAATTTACAGGTAGCTATTAATAAGAGTTGCTTTTGTTTTCCCCTAAAAAAATTCAATTAATAACCCTTAAATTTTTGGTTTAAAAAAAGCAGTAATGATAATGGTTTAACTACATATCTATTTACATATTCATCTGCGAAAAAGGTACTTAAAACATTATTATTTTATGACATTCGGAAGGAATTGAGCTGGTAGTTTTTGATTGCATCCCATCCCTCCTAGTGAGACCAGCCTTCCTTCTTTTTCTATAAAATTGTATTGTCTTTTAATCAAAAATGTTGTAAAAAATAAGAAAGTATTTGTACCAAATCCTCAATTACTGCAAAGTCTGGAGAGAAAAACTAAGGTTTAATGGCCGTTATGGCGGCTACATTTACAATTTTTCCAGATGGCATTGCTTTTTAAAAATCAGAAAACCCTGAAGGGTAAATGAAATGGGAGCACAAAATAAAATGACACATAATGAACTAAAATCAGTGCCAAAACAAATACCATTATTTGAAGAGCAGGATGATGGTAATCTTATACCATATGTGCGAGAAGAATAACCGATTATCTTTCAATCCATGCGATTGAATCATATTTTTTTGAGAAAGGAATGAATATAAATCTAAAATAGTATATGAACTACAAATGAAAAAAAAAATTGCACTTAGTATAGCAGGATCCGATCCTTCAAGCGGGGCAGGAATTCAAGCAGATTTGAAATCCTTTTCTTTTCTTGGACTACATGGAACAACAGTAGTAACCTGCATAACTTCACAAAATACTCAACGGGTAAAAAAGATCCACAAATTACCTGTTGAAATAATTGAAAACCAAATTGATGTTTTGTTTGAAGATTTTAATATTGATGCAGTAAAAACAGGTATGTTATATGATGAAGAGATAATCAAGTGTGTTGCCAAAAAAATTTCAGAATATAAATTAACCCCTGTGGTAGATCCCGTTATGATAGCCACAAGTGGAGACCTGTTATCTCAAAATACTTTTGTTAATTCATTTAAAAAATACCTTTTACCAAAAACTTTTATGTTGACAGCAAACATCCCAGAAGCCTGTGAACTAACCGGAATCAGAATAAACTCAATTAAGGATTTCAAAAAAAATTGTCAAAAACTCCATTCTTTCGGTCCAAAATATGTGCTTATTAAAGGTGGACATCTAGATACTAAAAACGCAATCGATATCTTATATGATAGTAAAAATTTTTATGAGTTTTCTCTTCCACGCATCCCAAACAAAAAAGCACATGGTTCTGGATGTACTTTATCGGCTATTATAACTGGTTTACTTGCTCTAGGAGAAACACCTGTTGAAGCAGTTAGAAAAGCTAAATATATTATTTGGGATATGATAAACCAAGGGTATATACCAGGTAAAGGATCAGATATACTAAACCATTCCTGTGAAATGATAATGCCGTCTACTTTTCCCAATAATAAGTATTTTGATGTGTGGTTTGAGTTGAAAAATGCTATTCAAAAACTTGTTTCAATTTTACCACCTACTTTTGTTCCTGAAGTGGGAATGAATTTTGCATATGCCGTAAAAAATGCACAAAAACTACAAGGAATCTGTGCTGTTAATGGAAGGATTTTTAAAACCAAAGATAAAACAATGATATGTGGGAACATTGACTTCGGTTCATCAAAACATGTTGCCTCTGTTGTTCTTGCGGCAATGTCTGTTGATAAAAATGTTCGATCTGCAGCAAATATTTGTTATTCAAAAAATATAGTAGAACTGTGTAAAAAAGTAGGTTTTAGTATCGGTTCTTTTGACAGAAAAAATGAACCGATAAATGCTATCTCAACCATGGAATGGGGTACAAAACATGCTATATCAAAACTTGGTTTTGTGCCTGATGTTATATATGACACAGGCGACATCGGAAAAGAACCTATGATACGTGTGTTGGGAAATAATCCGGAAGACGTGTTATCTAAACTAAAAAAATTGTTAAAAAAATATGAAAAATAAGATATGAAAATACGAAATGTTTATAAATAATAATGGTGATAGTAGGATATAAAAACAATGAATCAACAGGGAGGCAAAAGTTTATGACAGCAAAAGAAGAAGCACAAGAAGAAAACGTCATATATGTTGGAAACAAACCGCCAATGAGTTATGTACTTGCAGTAGTAACACAGTTTAATAGTGGTTCAACTGAAGTAGTAATAAAAGCTAGAGGCAGAGCCATTAGTAGAGCAGTAGATGCAGCCGAAATCACAAGAAACAGGTTTGTAACAGATGCAAAAATCAAAGAAATAAAAATAGGAACAGAAGCAATTACAAACGAAGAAGGTAGAACATCTAACGTATCTTCAATTGAGATATCTCTTTCAAAATAAGGAAGCATTATTTTCTTATAGAGAACTTTGCAAAATTAGCAACATGTATTAACCTATAATACATACCCAGTAACAGGAGAGTATTGGGTGTAAGAATATGGAGAATTTTTTAGACTATGCAATGAAAACTAAGTATGAAAAAGTTAAAACACTTCGACC
>JAUXAU010000122.1 GCA_030619765.1 Thermoplasmatota archaeon | reverse complement strand
TACCATATACATGCAATTCTGCTTTCGGGCACGCCTCTAAGATTAATGGCCAAGCCTTTTCTATGAATTGACTTATGCTATATCTGTTTGATGGATTGTCTGAGCCGATGATCATAATAATGTCGTTAAGATTCTTAGATTGATTGTGCTTAGATTTTAGTTTTATATTTTGATAATGCGCAACACAGACTACCTTTTTTCTAGGCAGAATTTTCTTGAGAATTTTTGCTTCTTTCTTCTGTATACTTATTATAACATCTGCTTTTTTTAATAAGTCAGTCTCTTCTTTTTTCGTACACATAACCCAAGGGTTCACACCTTGCTTAGCATACATTGATTTACGAATATGCATTATGTCATGAATATCAATCATTTTTATAGCATTATTCACTTTATCCAGAACAGGAGCCATCCAAATATATTCTGCTATGACAGCAATCGGCTTATACTTAGAAACTGCTTTCTGAACTGCATCTGCATACGGAGCCACATCAAACTCATTTGGATTGCCCCCTTCAAACACAGATGCATCTAAAGGAATCAATACATCCACTCTTTTTTTCATTTCAGAAATTACTTTCTTCAATTGCCTACCGTGAGGAGAAACACCATAGTTGTTTTGGTTCACTATGAAAACAACTGAATAACCTAATTCACGTATGCCGCCGATAAATTCTGCAACCCTTGCTTGATTACCATGAATTATGGGGTATAAATTCATATGAAAAACAATTATTACAGTTTTCATGCTTGTGTCATTCGGATTAGTAATTTAGAATGTTTTGCTCAACACTTAACTGTTTCTATACCATGAGTTAAAGAATTACTCTAAACCAACTCTCAACTTTAATAGATAACTTATCGCATATGGCAACAGGAAGATCAGTGAGAGACGTTTTGCCAAAACCGGTTGAATAACCAAGATAGAATTATGGTACGAGTTCAATATAACCTTTAATTAAATGTAAATGGACAAGTTGATAGGTATAATAAGCCAGCACCGATGGTGCGTAGCGTGTATGCTGTGTTAGGTGTAGTTCGGCCAAAGTAATCATCAAGCCATTTCACCCGAACCAAACCACTGTTTCGTTGTAGGCAGCAATAATTAACAATAATATTCCCACGATCAAAACGATCCATTCCTGCCTCGAAAGTCTGATGTCGTGAAAATTCTTAACTTTGGTTGACTTCCATTCCCACCTCCACCAACTCTGGTATTGATATATTCCAAAGCTTACTGTTGCAGCGATAATACATGTATATCCAAGCATTTCCAAAAAGCCAATTCGTAGGGCAATCAGCCAACCTTCAAGCGTATAAGTCGAGATTCCTCCAAGAAAGGAGTTAGTTCCAGCAATCAAACCACCGAAGATTCCAGTGGCAATAACAACAAAGTACCCCTGCGGAAATCTTCTAATCCTAACAAAGTTTAATCCAACCCCAACAAAAAAACAGAGCCCTAAGTTGGTCAAGAAGGTCTGTCCCATGTGAGGGAAAAAGTTCTTCTGCTTAGTTATCTCTTTGGCAAAAAATGTGGTGGGAGAGCCTTTCAAAATTCCTTCGGGTAGAAATAGATATCCAATTACGAAAAATGCGAATAAGAGTGCAAGATGGATTCCATATGCCCACAGAACTCGTTTGAATACATTTTCTTGTGTTAGTTTTTGTGTTAGGTTCATCGTTTTACTTCTCTATAGACCGAATTACGCCCAACAGGTTGTATCCGAACTTGTTTCGTATATCATTCCAATTTATCATTATATCCGAACAATATAAACTTATCATTCTGTACTCCTCACTCCTTTATCTGTAATACTTATTATTCATTCCTTTGCCTCCTTTATCACCAATTTTATAACATCACTTCTTTTAAAAAACCAACCCAACCGTTTATGGTTTTGGTGGGGGGGAGGATAAAAAGGGATTTAAAATCAAGATGATTTGTGATTTTTATGATACCTAAATTCTTAATCGCTGAGCTAATACCTGAAAAGCTAGCGAGGCATCATGTTCTTTGACAACAATGAAGGTATCTTCTCTGCAATCCATAACATGTGATACGTTGATGCCTTCTGATGCTAACGCAGACAAGATAAATGCGATTACTCCAGGTGTGTATTCTATCTCTCTTGAGCTTTTAATGTGGAGGATTGCAAAACCGTAGTCCGTTTTTTTAAACGTGCTTTTTCGTGCGACATTTTCATTTAAGAAAAACATGTACCCGCTTGGTGTTTTTGAGTACGCTATTGCTTGTATATCAATGAACGTGTTATGATGAAGTGTAGCGATCTTGTTTTTCACTGAGAAATTTGCCTGTCGGAGTAGTTCGATAGCTTTTTGCTGTGTTTTTCTTTTTGTTTTTCGATATTTCTCACTTGTTCGTATAAGAGCTGCCTTGATTGTATCAATATTTTTTATATTGAGATCCTTGCCAATTTCTCGTGCTAGTGCACTATAGTTTACTATGTTTTGTTCTATTGCCTCCAAGATATATGGTTTCCGCTCGATGTATGCTTTCACCTTTTTAGATATTGGAAGATTATTTTGTTCCATATAGAACAGTAAATTGTCAATTTGTTATAAATTTATCTATGTATTTTAAATAGTTTTTGTCGTATTCTATTATAGGGTGAAAGAAATAAATGAAAAAGAGATTGGTAACTGGGTTTTTTGTAGTTTTGTTTATTAGTGTTGCTATTGCACCTAGTACTATGGCAGATGTCAACAATACATTTGATGATATTGAAATGGTTGAGATTACCATAGAAATATGTGGAATAGATGGAGCAAAACCGCATACTGTAAAACTGACTAAACAAGAATCCATTGAAGTAGAGAAGCTGATTGATTCTATTAAAAGCAGGTTAGATAAGGTAGAAACTAGAGAGGAAACAATTGAGATATTCAATGAGGCAATAGTGGGACTAGATAAGTATGGTCTGGTAGGTGATATGAGTGTTGAAGAAGTACAGAAACTTGTGACTGGAAGCTGTGAGAACCCAGTTATTGTAAAACTTATCGATAGGGTATATGGTAAAAATCAACTAGATAATGATGGTAATGCACTTTGTTTGATTGCAGGGGAAACAGATAGAACTTATTTAATGAATCATATTACAAGCACTAGTTTTTCAATATATGCTCTCACAATGTATCTTTTAGTCAGAGCCCAAGAATTGGAAGAGGAATATCCTAAGATTGGATATTTATTGGGGATTATATTCAATCGCCTATTTACGTTCATGAATAACGTCATGGTAAATATAATCGTACCTATTGCTCGGTTTACTGAAAAGAATCCTTTATCTATCGGACATACAATCTTTCTTGGAGGGGCTGTCCCTCATATTTTTCCTGCTAGCGGATGGATATATACCATTGGTTTAAATGATAAAAGAAATTGGAGTGGCGAGTTTTTTGGGCAAATCCAGAATTTACCTATGCAGATTTTTATGAATTTAATGGGAGGGTATGTTTATCCTGGTGTAGTTGGTTTCACAGGAATAAAAGTATTATGGGATGATGATGATTGGCGTTTCTTCTATCTTGGTTCTGCTCTTTGGGCAGAAATCGGTCCAGACCCCCCTTAGTAATAGAGAATCAAGAATCAGATAAAAAAAACCCTAGGTTTTTGTGAGAGGATAAAAAGGGATTCAAACAGGATAGAATAGATAAACAAAATTATGCTCCAATATCTATATATATAATCTATAGCATATGACATGTAGAGAGGCAGCCCTTATTGTAATTTTTTTCATATTTTTCCTCCCATTAAAACTGCCTCCCAATATTTCATTTTGTGTTTTTAGGGGAAGATAAAAAAGGGAATGAAAAACAGGGTTATTTTGCTTGGTCAGAGAGAAGAAAAGTTTGAGTTAAATGAACCAATATCTAGTTTAATAGTAATTCACCGTTCGAGTAGCCAGAGGTAAAAGAAAAACGACAAAAAGGCACAGGTACTAACTCTTTTCACCCGAGCATTATTTATTTTCTCACTATAGCATATACCAATTTGCTACTACCAAGGATAAACTCATCATGATATTCAGTTCTTTCTATATTAATACCATGTTTTTCAAATGGTCTTTCTAACTCAATGTCTCTAAACCCCCAAAGTCTTTTAATCCAAGGTTCAACAAGAGACTTGTGAACCATTCTTTTTAACCTTTTTTCCAATGGAGGAGAAACCATTTCAATTGCTGCAATTCTTGCACCTGGCTTTGCAACTCTAACAATTTCTGCGAATGCCTTTTCTCTGTCTTCAATTCCCCCAATACCATACATACTAATGATCACATCAAATGAATTATTTACAAAAGGAAGATTTTCCATATCTCCAATTACTATTCCAAACCGTCCTTCCGCAGAGTTCTTCTTAATATTATCCTGCGCCTGGTAGAGCATTGCAGGAGTAAAATCTATTCCGACAACATATGCATCTGGCTGTTTGACCAAAGCAGCTAAACCAGTTAACCCCGTCCCAGTTGAAACATCCAGAACCCTTTCTCCAGGTTGAATATCAACAATATTTGCAACTATATTGCGATATTTTGAGTCTCTCCAAATAGTCTGCAGATGATGAGCTAGTTCATATATTGGAGTCCATCTAGAATACAATTTTCTTATACCTTCTTTTTGCCCCATTTTAGAAAAATCATGCTTTTATTCTTTATAAATCTCCCCTCTCTCTCTTTAACAACTTTAAAGTAGCATTTTTTCCTCTTAGCGACAGCATTAAGGTTCCAAAGGCCTGGTGGAAAGAATAATTAAATAGTTTCTGCTAGGGAAAAAATCTAATCTCCTCTTGTTTTTAAAACAAAAGGCTCGAATAATAAAACATACGAAGGTTCGATACTTTTGGGGCAATGTTCAACCCCTTTAGGGATCACCGCTATTTGTCCTTCTGATAGAGTTATATCTGGTTGGTCTTTTAATTGGATAACGAGTTTACCCTTTAAAATGTAAAAAAGTTCATCTTGATCTGTATGTTTATGCCAATGAAATTCTCCATCTACATATGACATTCTCATAACTTGATCATTCACTCGTGCAACATCAATAGGTGAGCAATGTTTACCAGCAATTTCATCCATTTTATTCTTCAAGTTTATAGCTGAGATCATGATTATCAAATAAAGGAATTCCTTGTTTGTTAAATAGTTACTGCCCAGTTAAAAAACCAATCCCATGGGTTTTTGTGTGGATAAAAAGGGATTGAAAACTGTGGTGTTTTTAGCCAGAAGAATCCAATGGAGGATAGCATTTATATATCATACTTTACTATATTATTAGTAATAGGAGGAAAAAATTGTTAGAAAAGGAAATCTCCTTAGTAATACTCACCTTATTCGTTGGTATTAGTATCCTTCCATCATCTATAGGTGTTGCATTAAATGAAAAATCATCTATCTTATTCTTTGATGGCAACACCTTGTATGTGGGTGGGAACGGAACTGGGAACTATACAAAGATACAGGATGCGATTGACAATGCATCATCTGGAGATACAGTGTTTGTTTATAATGGGACTTATTATGAGAACGTGATAGTTAGTAAATCAATAAATCTGATTGGAGAGAAC
>JAUXAU010000064.1 GCA_030619765.1 Thermoplasmatota archaeon | reverse complement strand
TCAATGGTCTTATGTACATCCGCGATATTTTTCGCTCCAGTGATGTTGGATTTCCCACTTCTAAAGAGAAGCGTGGCCGTCTTCGGATCTTTTAGTCTGTAAACCAGCCCAGGGAATTGCTCTGGTTCGTATTCAGCTTCTGCTAATGATTTTGCTATCACATCTAAGTCTAATTTCTCTGCAAATATTGTAGATGCTACAATGTTTTCTACTTTTACGTCTACCATATATGTTTCACCTCCTAATGAGCATTATTTCCATTTTGTGAAGTAACTTGAACAAATATGTAGTTTATAATACTATTTCTACCATATTCTCATACGTTCTGTATTTTTACATCAATAACTGTAGAAAGCCCTGAAGTTAAAAAAGCATATAAATGACGGTTTGTTTTTCGATGATAAAAGTGTCGTAATTTGGAGGTAAAAGTATATTGTATCACAAAAATTTTAAACAAAAGTTTTTAGACGTCTCTCACAAAAACAATAGCCTATTATGTGTTGGTTTAGACATCGATAAAGATAAAATGCCCAAATTTCTGTTTGAATCAAGTAAAAATCCGTTTTTAGATTTCAACAAATCAATTATCGATGCCACAAAAGACATTGTCTGTGCTTATAAATTAAATATGGCCTTTTACGAAGTTTTTGGGAAAGAAGGTTTTGATTTATTGAAAAAAACAGTTGAGTACATATCAAAGGACATTGTTGTTATTTTAGACGGAAAACGCAACGATATTGGTAATACTGCACATAAATATGCCCAAACTTTATTTGAAACATTGAATGCCGATGCAGTAACAGTTAATCCATATTTGGGTAAAGATGGAGTCACTCCATTTTTAGAATATAGAGATAAATGTAGTTTTATTCTTTGTAGAACTTCCAATGCTTCGGCAGGTGATTTTCAGGACCTTTCTGTTTCAAAAATTCCACTTTATCAAATCGTTGCGAAAAAAATAAAAGAGTGGAATGAAAACGATAATTGCGGCGCCGTAGTCGGTGCAACCTATCCTGATGAATTAAAGATAATACGTACTATTCTTGGTGATAGCATACCTCTACTTATTCCTGGAGTAGGTAAACAAGGGGGGGATGTTAAAAATACTGTAAAAAATGGCACGAATGTCAAGGGTGAAATGGCAATTATTAATTCCTCCCGCGGCATAATCTTTGCTGGAAGTAATGAAAATTTTTCAGAAGTTTCTAGGAATAAAGCATTATCTCTTCGAAACGAAATTAACAAATATAGATAAAAGAGAGCGAAACTTTAATTAAGAACCTTTATCATGATTTTTATAGCCTTGATTCGAAGAGCTCCATGATTCGTGATTGGAGAAGCAAGATCAAGGCAACAATTGATATCGATTAGGGTCCCTCTAAGATCGAACAGACGAAATGTCAAGATGTGAAAAAGAGGACAACCACGGTATCAAACATCTGTCGCGATATGAGCTACATTTCCACTCCGCTGCTGCTTTATTAGGATTGGTTCTGTAACCACACCCAACCACTTTATATCGTTGGGTGACAGCGACATAAAATTATTGTCTCATAGCAACAATGTTATAGTTTTTAGATAAAATTATATTCTAAAAAAGTATATCATTAATTAGTTAGTAGTTGAAACAGATATTTCAGAGATGTAAAATTATACATGCTATTGAATCAGGATCGTAATGGAGTGGGTTATTGTATAATAACCTCTTAAAAACGCAGTATAAAAAAACGAAAAGTTTATAGATAAAGGTAGGTTTTACGGCTAACGGGTTGCCTTACTAGAGTAGAAAAATTGATACTAGTTTGAGTTAGAGTAGAAAGGAGAGATGTTGGTAGCATAATGGCTCAATTTGTCAGCTATGAGAATTGTGTCATTAGGTGAGGAAGAAGAATCATGAAAGTTGCGATGATCGGATGGGAATACCCACCTTTTAAGGTGGGTGGCTTGGGTACCCATTGTTATGGGCTTACTCGTAGTCTTGCCGATAAAAATGTATCTATAGATTTCTACATGCCTAAAACCAAACATAGCTCAAGTAGCGATAAGGATAATTTAGTTATAAAAGAGGTTGGAGAAACTGAAATATTTCCTTATGATCGCCCTGAGGATAAAAAACTTGCAGGTCAATTTTTTGAAAGTGTTTACAGGTATAATGATCTTCTAGTTCAGAAAGTAAACGGAAAGTATGATCTTATTCATTGTCATGATTGGTTAACAATGAAAGCAGGGGTTGCACTGAAGGAAAAAATGGGCATCCCCCTTGTTCTTACTGTTCATTCAACTGAATATGATAGATCAGGTTGGCTTTACCCCAACGATTGGTTTATCAATATTGAAAAAGAAGGCATGGAAAAAGCAGATAAGATAATTGCAGTAAGCCATTTCACAAAGAGAGTTATTGTTGAAAAATACGGTATAAATCCTGATAAAATTACTGTTGTACATAATGCTGTATACCCAATTGGAGAGAGTGAAAAAAAGAACATTGTATTATTTTTGGGCAGACTAACCATACAGAAAGGCCCGGAATTTTTCCTAAAAGCAGCAAAAAAGGTATTGGAGCACGAGGATACTCGATTTGTTGTTGCTGGTATTGGAGACATGCTTCCTCGCCTGATAAGTCAAGCTATTGACCTTGGAATTTCAAATCGAGTTATCTTTACTGGTAAGCTTACTGAAGAAGAGGTAAAGCACATCTATCAAATTTCCAGTGTTTATGTAATGCCATCGGTAAGTGAACCGTTTGGCATAACTGCTCTTGAAGCTATTTCTGCTGGAACTCCGACAATTGTCTCTAAGACAGCTGGCGTCTCTGAAGCATTTCAAAATTGTCTCCGTGTTGATTTCTGGGATACTGATGAAATGGCAAATAAGATTATATCATTATTGAGATATGAACCGTTACATAAAACGTTAGCTGAGCAAGGTAATCGAGAGATTAACATATTTACATGGGACAGAGTTGCTGATAATACACTTGATGTTTACAGAGGAATAACATAATGCCATCAGTTTGCTTCTATTTCGAAGTCCATCAGCCTATGCGATTGAATCGTTTTTCAGTTTTTAATATCGGTAAAAATGATGAATCTTTATCGACATATTTTGATAGCAAATTAAACCAAAAGATATTTGAAAAAGTAGCAAAAAAATGCTATCTTCCTACTAACAGATTATTACTTGATTTAATTAATGAATTTAATGGTAAATTTAGAATATCATTTAGCCTAACGGGAACGTTTGTTGAGTACTGTGAACGG
Organism: Thermoplasmatota archaeon; assembly: GCA_030619765.1. Lineage (GTDB taxonomy): Archaea > Thermoplasmatota > E2 > DHVEG-1 > DHVEG-1 > JAGLML01. The sequence goes on along the minus strand of JAUXAU010000064.1, from coordinate 15,705 downwards.
TTTATGCCTGAAGTTCTAGATAGTTTTAAAGATTTATTCAAAACAGGTGCTGTTGATTTAATTGAAGAAACATACTATCATTCTCTATCATCACTGTATGATGAACTCGATGAATTCGAAGAACAGGTGAAAATGCACCATCAAATGATCAAGAGAATATTTAATTATGAACCAAAAGTTTTCAGAAATACAGAAGCAATTTATGACAATCGCATCGCAAAAAAAATTGAGGAATTAGGTTACAAGGGAATTATTACAGAGGGATCAGAAAAAGTTTTAGGATGGCGTTCACCAAATTTTCTGTATAAGCCAGTTAACGCTAATCTCAAAGTGCTCATGAGAAATTATAAACTAAGTGACGATGTTGGCTTCAGATTCTCAGTACGTGACTGGCCAGGTTTTCCTTTGACGGCAGATAAATATGCATATTGGATGTCACATTGTGAAGGGGATGTTATAAATCTGTTTATTGACTATGAAACATTTGGAGAGCATCAATGGACAGAGACAGGAATTTTTGATTTTATTAAACATCTTCCTAGAGCGGTACTTAAACATAAACATCTTGATTTTGTAACTGTTAGCGATGTTGTTGATAAATATAATATTATGGGAGAGATTGATGTTCCTTGGGCTATCTCATGGGCAGATGAAGATCGCGACGTCTCTACGTGGCTTGGTAATGACATGCAGATTGCTTGCTTCAATGAATTAAGAGATATTGAACGAAAGGTAAAAAAACAAGATGACGAAGATTTATTACATGCTTGGCGCCTGTTGCAAACGTCTGATCATCTTTATTACGTTTCTACAAAAGGATTTGAAGATGGTAACGTTCACGCATATTTTAGCCCCTATGATGCCCCTTACGAGGGTTTTATTAACTATATGAATATCCTCCAAGATTTAAAACAGAAAGTAATGTAATAGTGAGGATAACAAGTGGACTATGAGAGAATGGATAGTTACAAATGGTCTTGGAAGTTACGCTTCTTTAACTTATTTTAACGATAATATTAGAAAGTTCCATGGCCTATTGATAGCAAGTTTGAATCCACCGACGAAAAGATGGATGGTTGTATCAAATGTATATGATAGAATAAATGTTGAAGATAAAGTTTATGATTTAAGAAACTACAAGGGTAGATTTGTTTTTGATGTATTTCCCTCGTTTCTTTATGATGTGGAAGGAGTAAAACTCAAAAAAACAATTTTTATGGAGTATCAAAAAAATACCACATTTGTTAGATATGAAATTAAAACAGACAAACCAATATCAGTTATTCATAATCCCGCCATAAATTCAAGGCATTTTTATGATACAACTGAACCAGGATCTGTGTCATTTAAACAGGACTTTTTTGAACATGGGGTTTGTATAAAACCAAGCAACGTAGATAAAACACTTAAAATTATGCTTAAAGATTCTATCTATAAACCAACAGACTATTGGGTGGAATTTCATTATGAAAAGGATCGTGAAAGAAATGATTCTTGGATAGACAATAGTGTTCATATTGGTGATTTTTATAAAACTATTAAGAGTTCTAGTGAATATTACTTGATTTTTACACTTGAAAATAACGTAGATAGTAACCCTTCAGAAATATATTTGCGGGAAATTCAGAGGAAGAAGAGTTTACTTGAACGAGCAGATCTTCCAAGTAAGTTTGAAAAACTTGTTTTGTCAACCGATAATTTTGTTGTAAAAAAGGATAATAAAAAATCGATTGTAGCTGGGTATCATTGGTTTGGTGATTGGGGCAGAGATGCGATGATATCATTACCAGGAATTGCACTTGTTACAAAGAGATTTGATGATGCAAAACAAATGCTTTTAAGTTTTGGCGAGCACTGTAAAAATGGCTTAATTCCAAATGCAGTTATGGACCGAGATTCCAAGGCGGTGTATAATACTGTAGATGCTTCATTGTGGTTTGTAGATAGAGTATATCAATATCTGAAATATACAAATGATCTAAACTTTCTAGATGAAGTGTGGGAAACATTACATTCTGTTATTGATGGCTACAAAAATGGGACTGAATACAATATTCACATGGACGATGATTTTCTTATAAGTCATGCGGAAGGGCTTACTTGGATGGATGTAAAAATTGGAGACTACTTTCCTACGTCTCGTTCAAAAAAAGCAGTTGAAATTCAGGCTTTATGGTATAATGCTCTTGGAATAATGGGCAATCTAGCAAACATATCAAGCAAGGATGATACATATTCTGATTTAGCAGAAAAAGTAAAAGAAAGCTTTGATAAACAATTTGATCGACAATATGACATTATTGATACCAAAGATTTGTCGTTTAGACCTAATCAAATCTTTCTTGTTTCTCTTGATTTCTCTATGATAAATGGAGGGTTGCAAGAAAAGATAGTAAACGATGTTCAAAAAAAATTACTTACCATCTTTGGATTACGAACTCTATCGCCAGATGATTCAAGATATAAGGGAACATATCTTGGTGATTATAACAGAGATATTGCTTATCACAATGGTACGGTATGGCCTTGGCTTATGGGACCATTCATCAAAGCATTCGTTAAGGTTAAAAATCATGAATTGGCATGGAGAGAATTCGCATTTCAGAATTTTTTAAGACCAATGTTTGACGCTTTTGGCAAAAATTGGGATGGTGCTATATATGAAATATTCGATGGAGATCCCCCTCACCTTCCACGAGGGTGTATAACACAAGCATGGAGTGTAGCAGAAATACTTCGCTCGTGGGTAGAGGATATAGAAAACATATCTCCAAAATATACGAATAGTTTACTACATAAAATAAGCATTTAGAACGTATTGTTGAATCATTCTGTTTGTATTAAAGAATGATGCGTTTATTGCTATACAACTTCTCATAGTTCTTATCCAATTATCTCTATCGTTGTAGAATTTAGGTATTATCCAATTTTCAAGTTTGTTGTAAAGATCATTTCTATCGACTTCATCGTCAGATTCTTCCTCTTCCGTTTTTTCTGGTCCTATTGCCCACCCTGTGATGTTTTCAACACATCCTTCCAGCCACCAGCCATCTAACGTACTAAACTGTGGAACTCCGTTGTGAGCAGCTTTCATCCCTGAGGTTCCTGAAGCCTCTCTCGGTCTTCGAGGCGTGTTCAGCCAGAGATCAACACCTGCAGTCATCATTTTTCCAATCGTCATGTCATAGTTGTGGATATAGGCAATTTTTATATTCCCATTTATTGTCTTCATAGCGTTAAAAATTTTTTTGATTATCTCTTTACCTGAACTATCATTGGGGTGTGCTTTTCCAGCGTAGATGATCTGGATAGGTCCTGTTTTTTCAGCGATTTGCTTGAGTCTTTCTGGATCAGAAATCAACAGATCAGGCCTTTTGTATGCTGTTTGTCGCCTGGCAAATCCTATAGTAAAGTGATCGTAGTTCATGCCAACATTGTACCTGTTGTTGACAAAATCTATGAGACTCTTTTTTGCCTCCATGTGGGCAGCCCATACTTCACGTTTTTCTACGCTAAACGTGGCTCTAAGAATGTAGGGATCAGAACGCCATCCTGGCAGATGTTTATCAAATAATCTTTGAAATGGTTCTGAAACCCAAGTAGGTGTATGAACACCATTTGTAATGGAATCTATCGAATAACCGGGAAACATTGATCGTGACACCTCACCGTGCTTTTTTGCAACGCCATTAACGTAGTGACTAAAAAAGAGCGCAAGTCTGGTCATGTTTAGTTTGTTCTCAAATGTAATCTCATCGAGAACAGAATCTGGTAGTATATCTCCCAACATAGGTTTAGCAAAAGAAAGATCGAATTGATCGTGACCTGCAGCAACTGGAGTGTGTGTTGTAAAAACGCATTGTTCTCTGACTTTTTCAATATTTTTTAATTCACGAAAAAGTTCAAGAGTGCCAAGAGCAGCGTGACCCTCGTTCATATGGTATTTATCGATTGTTTTATAGCCAAGTGCCCGTATTGCCCTAACCCCACCAATGCCAAGAACAATTTCTTGAGCAAGACGATATTTGTTATCTCCTCCATAAAGATGTTTTGTAATCTCCCTATCCGCTTCACTGTTTTCTTCAAGATTAGTGTCAAGAAAAAAAACTGGAACTAGATATCCGTTTATCCCTTTAGTTAGGTAATGCCAAATACGCATGTTTACTGTTCTGTCTTCGATTATAACACTTGTTTTGCTTGGAAGCAACGTAAGAAAATCATTGATATTAAAATTAATTGGAAGTTCAATTTGATTTCCCTCTCCATCAATTTTTTGATAAAAATATCCATTTTCGGAAAGCAGTGTAATTCCCACAATTGGGATATTTAGATCTGCACATGATTTTAATGTATCGCCAGCTAAAATGCCAAGCCCACCACTATAAGTAGGTATGTGTTTATCTAACCCAATCTCCATTGAAAAATAGGCAATTTTTGGTTTTCCGATTGAATTAAGATACTTTTCGCTGTCCATCTCTTCTTTGATTTCTATACTAGATGCTTCCATTTCTCTCCTTCCACTTTCCAAAGTAATATAGATTTCGTTTTAAAACCTTGTTTCATTCCAAAACAATTTATTAGTTTATCTTTTTTTTCTATTTTTGTAAATTTTTTCAATAAGAATAATCAAAAACAAGATTATTTTCCTTAGGAATACATTATGCCTTCATAATCTTCTTGTTCTTGTTTTTTCTTTCCCGAATGGTGTTTTATAAACTTTCGCTGTCTTTTCTTACCTACAAAGCTAAAATCATTTCTCGATAATCTAATATATGTTTTATCACATAGAGGTTCTAGTTGTACGATGCCTTTAACTTGAAATTTTTGTAAAACTCTCAAAATCATTTTCCTTGACAAATGAAGTTTTTTCTCGATATCAGATATAGTTATCGGATATGTTTTCTGTAAAAGTATTATGATCTGTTCTTCGAGTGTTCCTTTAACAATTTCAATCATGATTTAACCAATATGAAAATATAACCTTTATATGCATTCGTAGGCTCTTGCCAACTTTCCGTCGATTTTAAAGAGGTTTTTTACATCATTTTGCATTTCTGGAGGGTATCCATCTGGAAAGTCTATACATCCTCGGCAAATGTCAGATCCTATGGCTTTCTTTAACTCAGATATGCTTATATAACCTAGAGAATCAGCACCAATTTCATTTGCAATTTGATTCCAAGTCCTAATTTCACTGTTCTTATCCTGGGCTATAAACTCCTTTCTACTTCGCATATCTATTCCAAGATAACAAGGAGCAATTAGAGGTGGACAACCAATTCTCACGTGAACTTTTTTCGCACCGGCATTTTTAATACCTCGAACAATTTTTTTAATATTGGTCCCACGAACAATCGAATCATCAAGCAACACAACCCGTTTTCCTTTTAGAACGGAACGTAAAAAAGATAAACCTTCTTCAACAACTTTGTCTCTAGTCTCCTGGGTTTGGTGTATAAAGGAACGTTCGTCCTTATCTTTCATTATCCCCTCATCTATAGGTATTCCAGATTCTCGGGAAAACCCATGAGCATATCTTCTTCCTGATTCAGGAACTGGGACAACAATATCTGCTTCAACAGGGCATTCTTTAGCAAGTAATCTACCAATCTCATCACGTACTTTATGTACAGATCTTCCATTAATACGTGAATCAGGTTTTGCAAAATAAACAAATTCAAACATACATGGCAACTCTTGTTTTTTTATTATCTGTTTTTCATAGATATTTCCATTCTTATCAATTACGACTACGGAGCCTCCAGGGATATCTTTAACATATTCAAAATTAATCCGTTTAAAAACTCGTGTTTCAGAAGTAAGACAATACATGCCATCAGATTGACCCAGTACTAAAGGTCTAATTTTACGAGGATCAGTTATTGCAAAAAGAAAAGGATTTTCGCCAGAATCAGCGAGATATAAAACAGAGTAACTGCCTTTTACCTGATGCATTACTTTTTCACAAGCATTAAAGATTATATCAGCGTTTAGTTCTTTTTTGTATAAATTGTCTGCCATAGTTAATAACAACCATTGAATATCGCAAACTGTTCGTGGTTTTCTCTTTGTTTTTTTAGCCATTTCAGAACAGTTGTAAATATTGCCATTGTGAACTGCAGCTAAAAAAGGGTTTACCAAATATTCTGGTTGTGCATTTCTCTTCAATGACTCAATATCGTCCATGCCTGCTGTAGAATATCGAGTATGGCCAATTCCAATATTCCCCGGAGTATCTATCCTTTTTTCCTCATTAAAGACATCTCTTACTAACCCAGCATCTTTTATCACATGGATATTTCCATCATATGTTAACTTTCCAGCAGATGACTGACCACGATGCTGTACGGAAAACAGGCCGTGATAAACAAGACGAGAGACTGATCTCCCCCCTATGATGCCTATAATACCACACATTGTAAAATAAGGAATGAAAAGACCTTATTTATAAGTTTTTTAGAGACAGCTATTGGGTAATTAATTCAATTATTTGTTAAAATTTTCTAATATTGTGCATGCTGTGTTTTATGTTTCATCCTAATGTAACTAAATTTTATTATATAAAAAAAAGAGGAAGAATGTAATTAACTAGAGATGCTTTCGAACTCTTAACATATCAGAATTGTAGTTACCAGCCTTGTCAAATGCAACTACTATTATGGTATGCCTGTGTTTTAAGAGAGACAGTCCTTTCCATGTCCAACTATATGGTTCATTGTAATCTATCCACTTTGGATTGTTAGTGTTATCGATAAAGAATGCAACACCTTCAATTCCAGATTGTAAATCGAATGCTTCCACTGCTATCGTAATAGGTCCAAAAATTACTGTTCTATGCATGAATAAACGATTGAATAATCTAAAGTTCATGAAATAAAATCCGTTTTGTGGTGAAGTAATTTCTACATAAGGAGGTATTATGTCGTCACTGCCGTATGGTTCCATGAAAGGATATCTATCTTTGTTTATCCCATCAGGTATAGCGTATGGAGTATCCCCTATACCATCTCCATTTGCATCTGTGCCTGTGTAGTCATCCCAGTAATTGCCACCAGATGGATATCCATCATCCCAAATATTGTTAGAATCATCATATGCATTGTGTCGGTTGCCCATGAAGTTGTTATGATAAATTTCATTTTGAGAAGGATCATCAATAGCGATACCTGCATAATTGTTGTTTTCAATAGTATTTTCAAAAATAATGTTTCTATTACAATATGATTTTATATAAATACCATTCCAATCATTATTTTGAATAATATTTTCTGAAATAATGTTGTCATCAGATGAATATTTTAAGATGATTCCATGGTAATTTCCTTCAATAATGTTTTCAGTTAAGATATTATCATCAGATATTATAATCACACCTGCATTATTGAATCCACTTCCACTATTTTTGATAGAAAAGCCTGATAGATTAACAGAATGATCAGTAATTTTTACTGTGTTATCATTTTCTCGCGCATCAATTATTGTTTCATCTTTATTTTCACCTATTAGATTTATAGCTTTGTAGATAACTATATGTTCATAGTAGATATCGCTTTTAACAGAAATTGTATGTTCATCTTGTGTATCATGATCATTTATCGCACTTTTAATTGTTAGAAATACTTCTTTTGTGTCTAGATTTATAACTGAGCCATAAATATGTAGTAATGGACGCAAATCCTTATTATTGTCGCCGGTTATATTATACGGTGTGTCAATAGCACCATCTTCGTTGTCATCCTCACCAGTGTGGTCATCCCAATAGTTGCCTCCACCGGGGGGAGTTTCATTCCATGTGTTATTGCATTCATCATAAGCGTGTTCTTCGTTATTCATAAAATTATTGTAAAATATTGTATTATTTGATTCTACCAATCGAATGCCGTTATTGTTGTCTATAATATTATTTACTGCAATAGAATTCTCTTCAGAGTTAATAGAAATGCCAGCATCATTGGGATTGTTTCCGCTGTTTTTTATGGTGAATCCAGTAAAAGTAACTTGATCAACTGTAATTTTGACTACGGTCCCTTGTTCTCTGCTATCTATAATTGTATTATCCTTATTTTCGCCTTCCAAAGTTATAGATATGAAAATAACAATATTTTCGAAATACGTTCCGTTAAAAACATAGACTTTGTCACCATTATTTGCATTATCAATCCCATCCTGTGTGTATTGATAAGGATGATCTATGCTTCCGTCCCAGGGACCTACCTTATTGTCGTCATCTACATAAATTGTGTTGCCAGACATTCCAGTGGTACCCATATCTTTTACCAAATATTCTTTTTCTTTTGATATATTCAAAAAAGTCGCAGATGCTGGCATTATAAACGCAAATACGATTGATAGTACTATAACAGCATTAAGGAATCTTTTAATTTTATTACTATCTTTCATTGATATTTCCTCCCGTTTAAATTTTTTAAATATTTTATATTTTCTTATATTGTTATATTAAGTTTTATATTTAAATATTTCCTGAATATTTTCTCCGTACTTTTTTACAAATTATATATTTAAAAACTTCCCATTTTTATAAATGAGTTCGCCATCTGCATAGACTTCGCCATCTCTACGTAAATCACACATCATATCCCAGTGGAGACTTGATTTGTTCTTACTTCCAGTTTCAGGATATCCACTACCAACCGCGATGTGAATAGTACCTCCGATTTTCTCATCAAATAAGGTGTTTTTTGTGTACTTTTTAATGCCATAATTCGTGCCAAAGGAAAATTCCCCAATCCTTCGTGATCCTTTATCCATACTAAGCATAGAATTTAGGAATTTCTCACCCTTTGAGGCTTTTGCTTTGACAACCTTACCTTTCTTAAACCAGAGTTGAATGTCATCTATCTCTCTACCACCATGAGATGCTGGAAAGGTATATCTGATATGGCCTTCTGCTGAGTTTTCTGCGGGTCCTGTAAAAATTTCACCATCAGGAAAATTCTCTTTCCCGTAGCAATTTATCCATTTTCTACCAGCAACAGAAATCGTTAAATCGGTATCTTTAGAGATAATATGCAATTTTTTCTTACGGTCAAGTAGCTTTCTAATTTTCTCCTGTTCTTTAAAAACTTTTTTCCAATGGCTGATAGGATCTTTTTTTCCTACGTGAGCTGCTTTAAAAATAAAATCCTCATATTCTCCTAACGACATATCGGCATCCTGAGCAGAAGAATTGGTAGGATATTGAGTAACACACCACCGCAGTTCTTTTTTGGCAGCCCTATCAAGAAATATCTGATGTATCTCCTTTTGAGCAACACTGCTTATTGCTTGTTTTTTTGGATCGATATTTGTCAAACTCCTGGTATTCTCTGGACTTATAATGCCAAGCCGTGCGTCAATGCGTTCAGTCTCAAATTTAGCAATAGGTGACATATATTTGAGTTGTTTTTCTGAAGCATGTTTATAATATATTTCAGCAAGCCCATCGATACCTAGCCTTGTATATGGATGTGCGCCAGCATCTAATGCTTGTTTGTATACTTCTTTAATCAGCGGTGCTGCAGCATGGCTACCCGATATCACAAACAAATCACCTTTCTTAAGTTCTAAAGAATGATTTACTAAAATATAGGCAAATTTCTCTAATCTTTTATCAATCACAACTATCCCTTCAAGAGTCAGAATAAATAGAATAATGAAATAGTTTTCCTAACGGGCGAACTAGATATTTTCCCATTCCTTGAGAACAGATTCCCATTTGTACTCTTTGATGGCTTCGATTTCTTCGAGTTTACGAATGATTTTTTCATAACCTTTGACCAGCGTTCGTGTTCGTATTTTTACGATAAAGTCATAGTATCCTGCCGTCACTGTTACTCGTGTCACTCCACCAATCTTCCAGAGTTTTTGCATGGTCTCTTCAATGGGATACCCTGGTTTGACACTGATGAAAACATACGCTTTGATGAGTGTTAATGCAAAGGAGACAATACCAAGTATGACGAGAATTGTACCGATCATTTTAATCAAGATCATGACGGGATCGGTCGAGAAGGGTGGTATAACATTGAAATAGGAAAGCACCAAGGAGAATGGAATGGCAAAGAGAATGGTCGATGCGCGAACAGCTTGGGTGACACTTGCTTTTCCAATACCAAGAGCCCGGATATAAAACACGTATGAAAAGAACGTGATGCCCATTGTTAATGCAACCCATTCAAAGTGTTCAATTGATGCAGTTATTCCACCAAGGAAATGGCCAGTATCCATGATAAAATCATAGATGAAAACGACGATAGCAGTAAAGAGACAGGCAAAGACCACATTCCAAAATCGGATGTTAAGTGCATCATTTGGTCGCCTGTCAATTTTCATCGTTTTTAGTTTTCGTTGATAGATGGAAAATAACACCCAGGCGGGATTTATCACGAGAAAGACAATCGCAAGTGATTCGAGATTGATGAATCCAGTTAAACTAATGGATCCAAGCATGGCACCAAACATAACAATAACAGAAGATTGGATTTCCGAGAGTGTTGGGATATTTTTCTCCGTAATGGATTCGATAAGAACAAGATACAAAATAACAATTTGAGAAAACGGAAGAACCGTTGATGGGTCTCCAAGGATGGAGAGTAATGAAAGGTAACCGATGGTAAGAATGGCATTTCCTATGCCTGCAGGTATGTGATATTTGAGTTCTTCTTTTCTTACCAATCGCAGTCGTTTAAACGATGGGTCAATAATTTTTGATCCAAGGCTTTTTCCGTTTATTGGTATCGAAAAAATGAGAATGATGAGAAGTGAAATAATTGTACCTACTAGAAAACATGAAAAACTAAACACCAAAGCATTAGGTATGTAAAATGAACTAATGACGGCGTCTATAGTCGCCACTCCAGCAGCAATAATTGCAGATGCAAACGCTAATGTGTAAAAGAGATACTTTCTTCTAATCTTCATAGTGTAAGTTCTTTTTCTATTACCTGAGTGGTTGTCTTTTTTACACCTTCGATAAGTTGAATTTTATCAGTAACCTTCAAAAGATTTCCGAGACTTTTAACACGAACTCGAATGACGATATCGTACTCACCTGCGACCACCGATATTTTTTCAATATTCTCTAATTTTCTCATTTCTTTAATTGCTTTTTCTGTTTGTCCAGGTCGCACGACTGTTAATATATATGCGTTTATCATATTTCCACCTAATTTTCACGCCGAATAATAGTTCTTATTATAAAGTTATCTATTTAAATGTCATTGTTGAGAGGTGCATATGTGAATAAGTCTATTGGTATTGCCAGCTGAAATCTTTCCAAGGAATTAGACCACATGTCAGTACTTTTAAGATTTACAGAAGTAACCTGAACCTCCATACAACTATCTAACCAAATATCATCTCCCAAAACCGTAATGTTCCTATAATGGCAACCCTGCTTACAGTCATCGGTTTGCACATGAAGAGGAGGATACTGACTACAATTCAAAGGAAGATTATCATACACATTCTCATCACCATCAAAAACAATAGAACTATGCGTATGTCCCACTAAAACAAGATCAACATCATATTCTTCACATAACTCTACAAATAATTCTCTATTACGAGCAATAACGCCATTCATCTCACCACCCTCATCTCTCCAATTGACAGCTGGAAAATGCATAAGTATGATTTTATGTCTGGAACTATAACTGCTCAGAACATCTTCAAGCCACCTGATATCTCGATTGGTAAGACCACTACCAAAAACATCTAACCACTCTTTTGGTCTTAAAATATAATGACTACCCGAATCTACGAAAAAAAGACTTAAATTCTCGTAATTTACAACATAACGATCATTCTCAAGAACATGATTTCTATCTACAAACCTATGGTAATTAATCAAATTCCAATCTAAATAATAATCATGGTTACCCGGAGTAAAATAAACTGGGATGGAATAATTTGAATCAGCATAAAACTGGTTATCTTTTTCATAGAAGCGTTTCATCAGAGTTCTGTAATTCATAGAGCCAGACACACCGCTCCCCCACTCCACGAGGTCTCCAGTAATAACCACAAATGCCGGCTTCTCATCAAACGAGATAATATATTCTAAAACAGAATCAAGTCTCTTCTTACTTGTTTCATTTCTGTCAAATAATCTATGCAATAAATGTGTATCAGTAATATGAACAAAATAGAAGTTATCAGAAATTTTTTCACCAGTATAAAAAAGCAGTTCATCACTTTCTCGATTAATGATTCCCTTCTGATTCAAACCTCCAACAGTTATTCCACTGAATAACAGAATAAAAAAGAAAAACAATGCGACTAATTGTAATTTTAATTTTTCCATAAAAATATAATCTATTATTATAACATAAACTTTTTCCCTGAAATTTCGATATTCTTCCCAATACCTTAACTGAGACACCATGATCTATTGTAACAATAAATTTTTTAGTAAATGAATGGTTGCAATAAAAGAATGTTGAGCGTTTCAATACTCGATGGTTACGTAGATGAGCCTACTTGTCTTGGTGTACCACCTTATATCGGCCCATATCCACGTTATATTGCTGGTGCCATCTGGTGTTATGATAAACACGCCCAGGTTTTTTATTATACCATTGATCAAATTCGCAACGACAACTCTCTCCTGGAAGTTCTGTCTAAATCTGATTTGATTGTTGTTATTGCTGGTATGTCTGTCCCTGGGAGGTACTTGTCTGGTTATCCTGTAAGTCCGAATGAACTCATATCTTTTCTTAGTGATTTAAACAAACCTGTAAAAGTGCTTTGCGGCCCAGCTGCACGATACGGTTTTGGGATATCAGGTGGTAAGAAAGTTAGAGATACTCGGGTTGTTGAAGACGTTTTTGATATGATAGCAGACGGTGATGGTGAAATTGTTATATCTGAACTTTTGAGAAACAATTTTGTAATTGATAGGACGAATCCGTCTTTGTGTAGATCAAATCCTACTGACTTCAGGAATTTTGCTGTGCGCGGTTCACAAATAGTGAAGCAACATCCCTTTTTCCCTGATTATCTGATTGCCGAGATTGAAACATATCGAGGATGTTCAAGAAGTATAGTTGGTGGCTGCTCTTTTTGTAGTGAACCGAGTAAAGGTCCTCCCAGTTTTCGAGCTATTGAAGATATTCTTGATGAAGTTAGTTCGATTTATACTGCAGGAATTCGACATTTTCGCATTGGTAATCAACCATGCATTTTTTCGTATATGGCAAAGGATGCAGATGAGCAAGAATTTCCGACACCAAATCCTGATGCACTTGAAAAGTTGTTTAAAGGAATTCGTACTGTTGCCCCCGATTTAAAGACCCTTCATATCGACAACGCAAATCCCGGAATCATTGCCCGTTATTCTGAAGAATGCAAGCGTATTGCAAAAAGTATCGTCAAGTATCACACTTCTGGTGACGTTGCTGCCTTTGGAGTGGAGAGTGCTGATTCTGCAGTCATTAAAAAGAATAACCTCAAAGCGTCTCCTGATGAAGTACTAGTCGCAATAAAACTTTTAAATGAGGTTGGCTCAAAGAGAGGCGCTAATGGTTTACCTGAATTACTGCCAGGTTTGAATTTTGTCTTTGGACTAAAAGGTGAAACAAAAAGTACCTTTAAGCTTGATTATGATTTTTTAAAGCAGATATATGATAGTGGTCTTCTTGTTAGAAGAATCAATCTCCGTCAGGTTATACCAATTCCTGGTACAAAGATGTTTACATTTGGCAATAAGAATGTTAAGAGACATAAAACTGAATTTCAACGTTTTAAAAGAAAAGTACGTGAGAATATAGAGCGACCCATGCTCGAAAGAATGATTCCACGAGGAATGGTTCTAACAGATGTTTTTACTGAGATCTATGATGGTAAATTGACATTTGGTAGACAGGTCGGTAGTTATCCATTGCTCGTAGGCATTCCTGGTGTTTTTCCTTTACACAGATTTTTTGATGTAAAAATGGTAGATTATGGCTATAGATCTGTTACAGCAATACCTTTTCCTTTAGATATAAACACTGCATCCCGAGAAACCCTTGAGGCAATTCCGGGTATTGGTAAAAAAAGGGCCATTAGAATTTTATCAAAAAGGCCTTTTAAGAACAAAGAAAAAATAATTGAGTGTTTTGATGATTCCGAAATCGGTAGAAAAATATTGAAATATATCAATTTTTAGTGATACTTTAATTTAGGGTTGTCATATACCTATTTTGTTATGAAAAAAAATGATTTTAAAGTGCTTGAGGAAAAAATAGGTTACGCATTTAGTAATAAGAAATTGCTAGAAGAATCTCTTACCCATAAAACGTATGCTTTTGAAGCAGATGCTCCTCTCGAGTATAACGAACGTTTAGAATTTTTAGGAGATAGCATTCTTAATTTTATTGTAGCAGAGCAACTTTATAATAGTAATAGATATTTCTCTGAGGGTGAACTTACCCGTAGAAGATCTATTGGAGTAAATAATAATTTTTTAGCTGATAAGGCTAAGAAATTGGGTATTGGTAGGTTTCTATTGTTGGGGAAAGGTGAGATTAAACAAAATGGAGCCAACAATCGTACGAATCTTGCCAACTCATTAGAAGCTTTGATTGGAGCCGTTTATCTAGATTCAGATATGAGTACTGTTAGAAAATTTATTTTAGACAAAATTTTTAATAAAGAATTTCAGTTCTAATTCATATTTTTCATAAGAAAGTAATTTCGGGATAATACATTTTTAAAATTATATAGAAAAATTTATATAATGGATTATTTATCCCCAACCTAAATATACAGTAGTTGGAATGGGGAACGAACCGCAACTATTAGTAATACTTATTTTAATCACCTCCCCTCTCTTCCCCATTTAAACTACACTGCTATTCTAATAAACAAAATATTTTATTTGTATAATGTTTTGTTATTTTCATCATTTATTGAAGGGTAGTAGAGCTATCATATGAGGAGAGGAGGAAAGGATGATAAAGTGAGATGGGATGAAAAAGGTATATCTCTCTTTTAAGCTCTACAGCCCCCTAATTAGGCAAGAAGCGATAGCAATTTAAGCTTTTCGCAAATGATTTAAATGTTTCTTAAAAGCTCTACAATATTCCTCTTAAATATACTTAGTAAAACATTTGTTAAAAATAGTCTAGTAATCTCATTTTTTAAAGTTTTTTAACATTCTCTGCAATTAAAAATCAACCTTTTTTTATTTTATATGATGGAAAAGGGATTCAAAATTGGAATTATTCGCGCGATGTTAACTGAAAAAATGATTTTCCCTTAATCGATACATAATCTACCATTGGAATTACTGCCTCAACTCAATATAAACCTTAGAATACAGCCAATAATAAAAACTAAGGATAGCGTAGCTAAATAAAAAAAGGTTTTTCCCCAATCCTCCTGCACTAAAACCTCCATCTTCTCACCAAAAAAAGAATTTTTTATTATGTTTTATACTTTTCTTTATTTTATCTGTTTTGTGTTATCCCGAAATTACTTCCTTCGAGAAAATAAAGTAACCGATTTAGTATACATGAAGAAATTGAATCAGAAAAAAGTTCGATGGATAGTAAGAGAGATGGAAAAAGGGGATAGATCTGCTTATAGAATAGCCAAAACAATGGATATAACTCCTAGATGGGTAAGAGAACTTTACAGAGCTCATCAGCGAACTGGACAGTATCCATATCCGACTAAACCTGGTAGAAAAACCATTCCTACTTCAGATGAGGAGAGAACGAT
>JAUXAU010000120.1 GCA_030619765.1 Thermoplasmatota archaeon | reverse complement strand
TTGCCAATACCATGTCTTTTCTGTCATAACGTATTCATATCCTATATATATGTGTCTCTTTTAATGGTATCAAAAAAGAGAAAAAAAGTTTTTAGTATTCAACCTTGAGTCCAAACATCTTTTTATACTCAGGTTTAAGTTGCTTAAAAAGATCACGCAACGTCGCTGCAAACACTTCAGCAAATGCTTCATCAGCTTCAAATATAGGTGGACACATAATATGCTCATCAATAAGAAATTTTTTCAGTTTATTCCACGAAATATCTTTATAAAGCATATCCCTAAAATGTGTTGTTGTTAGACAGTAATGCAAATAATGACCAAACTCATGAAAAACAATATATAGCCAACTATCGTCAGATTCACATTCATATCGTTCTGGAAACATTATCAAATCAGGGACCTGAAATATAGTTAGGTCTCCCATTGTCCACCTCGGTTTAGGAACTCCATAAATTTCGCACAAAAAAGTAATTATTTTGTCAATATCAAGACTACTGTTATTACTAAACGTTACATTTTTCTTTTTATCCATGTCAGCGTCTATCATTTTTCTATCTCTTTTTTGATTTCTTTTGGAAGGTCAGCATATATAATATAGCGGAAATAGAGCCACGTCTTCCCGTTGGGGTCTATCTCTCCATCCTTCTCCCCTTTCCATCTGCGTTCATAAAAAAACCTGCCAGCCCCACGTTGCCCTTCGCAAATCCGATAGTAATGCTCAATCCAGTAAGGATCCCTCATAAGTGAACCCAGATAGCCCAACTCATAGCATTTCCGCTCATCTTTAGACATCTTGCCAAACTGCACAGGAACCTTTATCCATACAGTATCAAACTTATCATATTTCTTTGCCATTTTTATTTAATCTCCCACTTTATCTATAACATCGGGATTAACCCATTTCACTTTCGGATAGGTAAAATGAATCTTTGTTACCCTGTTTTTGTTTTTTCCCTTTATGATGTTTTTTCTCTCTTCTAATATCCTGTCATAATTTTTTTTATTGAATACTCGGTTGCTTTTGTTTAAATGATGACATTCTATATCCATAGACCACCAGTCAT
Organism: Thermoplasmatota archaeon; assembly: GCA_030619765.1. GTDB lineage: Archaea > Thermoplasmatota > E2 > DHVEG-1 > DHVEG-1 > JAGLML01. The sequence goes on along the minus strand of JAUXAU010000120.1, from coordinate 4,557 downwards.
CATCTCCGTAAAGATTGTATTCCCTGATCGACATTACCTCTTTTCTGCAATCTCTCTTATACAGTTTACCGTTTACTTTGATATACTCAAAAACATCGTTTCCCTCGATTTTTTTAACAGACCAATAATAGAATCCCCTGTAGATCCGTAAATAACTCGTTTTATCTATCATACATACCAACGGTGCATCATTTTCAGGGATCGATCTAACCTCTAAAACAGTTTTAAAATCAGATAACCGGTAACCCTTAATTATATCAAGATATTCTTTTTTTACCGAATTATAGGTATCGATAAGATTTTTCAAAATCCTATCTCTATTCTTTTTAAGATAAGCATTAATATCTTCTATCGTTGGCAACTCTTTAATGACTGTTTTTATATTCCCACGATCACTGTAAACAGGTAAACCATAGCCATATGGTAAAGCCATAAAATTCCCAAATACACAGTTTCCGCATGCAAATAAAGTATGTTTGTTTACCGGTTTACTATTCTCTGCAATGTATATTTTAATAATCATATACTTATCTTTGAAAAAAAACCCTTTACGATATAATTTTCCGGTCCCGTAAACTCCCATTTCGCTATCATCTATTGAAACATCAGTTTTTTTTATCTTTTTAGCCAACTCTAAAAACTTAATCTTACGTTCAACCTCTTCTATCGGATGTTCTAAATTATCAATCTCTTTTTTTTTCTGTTCTACATACTGACCTTTATCCTGTTTAACATCGTTAATTAATCCCTCTTTTTCCTCTTCTATTTTAGAAATCATATTACTGTATCTCTCTTTAATATCGTCTATTTTTCCGTTTGCAACCGTATTTTTAACATCGAGATCTCCGTTAAGCATAATTCTTTTATCTCTGTTAGTCAGGTATTCTTTTACCTCTTGCTTAATCCCATCTGTCATTTTTAGTCTCCTTTTTGTTGTTATTGTCTATCGTTATTGTTTTTTTATTGCCATAAAATGTAAAACACTTTGCTATCTGTTTTTCATCCCAACCGGCTTTTTGCAGCATACCGCCAAGACTATCAATTACCGCAAGAGTTTCACCCATAGCAACAACTAAATTCTTTATATCAAAGGGTTTCATCTTACGCCATCTCTCAACATATTTCATATCTACATCCTTACTGTAACACGAATGTTTCTTATGCCGGTTCGACAAATAATCTATATGTTTCTGTCTCTGTTTCTCGGTAAAATAATAATCTCCCTCGTCTTTAATCTCCAAATCAATATCAAATTTTTCTTTTATCCTGAGTAACAGGTTAATAATCCATACGTGAAAGCCGATGTTACCTATTTCTTTATCGTTAAACACCTGTGTCTTTGTACTATCGTCCCAATCGTATGTCTTGTCAATCTTATTATAGGTAAAAGAAACACCAAAACTCTCAGATGTTGGATAATTAACAAAAATCCCCACCTGTTCTGTCTTATAACTCTCTTTGGTATCCGGTTTATCTGATTTATCGTTACTGTTGAAATGCCACCATGTATGCGTTAGTTTATGGTCCGTGTCATAAAGTCGCATTAATTCATATCTACCCTTATCAACATATCGATATGATTCTAAACTCTGCTTTTTTGTCTCACGTTCAACAAAGTTAATAATCTCGGTTATTTTTGCCTTGTCTTTCTCTTCGATTTTTGCTTTATACTTTATCGATATTCCCATGTCAATTACCTTTTATTATTACATTATAAGTATTCTTATGAGTTAATAAATGTTTTTATTTATTTCTTTAATTATTTGTTTTTTATCAAAATGCTACGATCCAACTTTTTGCTATCTATATCATAATGTAGATTTTTTACATATTTTGATAAAATTATTGAAAATCAAGTTTTTACTATTCAACTTTATTAATAATGACATCTCCATTGGTCAACTCTATTGCTCGGATAACATCATCTAATCCGAGATCACGATGGTTTAACCTAGCAATGGCAATACCGATACGCATAAAACGTTCATACTGCCGCGGGTCAATCTCCTTAACGTTCCTCTTGTTGATATACTGAGCCAACAGTTTTGCAATCTTATCGCGGACATTATTGGATATCGCGGGTTCATAGTCTTTTATCCACGTCAAAAACTTACGGAGCTTAATACCGTCATATTCGCCTTTCTCTCTAAACCAACCGTCGACTATCTTTGTCATAATCTGCATACCTTTCTCTTTATTTGGTATACGACATTCGATGCTGAAATCAAAACGTGAAATCAATTCAGGTGTAAACCCATCAATCCTGTTAGCAGTGCATACGGTTGTTGTCTCTGCAGGAAATGTAGATTGTTTACCACCACCGGTGAGAGTAACCTCACCGTCTTCCATACACTCTAACAACCCGGCTCTATCGTGACCTTTGAATTTATCCAACTCTTCAATAATGAGATGTTTTCTATGGTTGATAGGCAATGCACCCATGGTAATCTCATCTCCTGTCATGTCACCGGTTAAGCCAACATCAGTGGATCTATGTGATATCAAAGACACACTCATTTTTTCTTTCACCCATCGCACAAGCGTCGATTTACCGGTAGCGGGATCGCCCCATAGCAAAACGTGTATGCGGCCCCGGTCACCAAATTTATCTCGAGGGGATGCAAGGGATATCAATGCTGCCTTTTTTTCGATCTCCATGTTCTCTAGTTTCGGGTTGATATACTGATGCCAGTAGTCAAGACCATCATGTTTCTGTAAAATCTGTTTAAACTCAGCAACGTCCTCTTCTGTTACTACCATTAGAGATATTTTTTTCTTGATTTTTTCTTCTTTCTCTTTCGTGGTAATATCTAATTGCTCCAATGCTTTTTTTGTCTCACCAAGATTAGATAACCGATACCATGTTGTACTATGCGTACTCAGTGTTATCCTGATAATACCTTTCTGCACCAATTTGTTTAATTTCAATGGATCTGCCGGTAAATCACTGTAGGACCAACCATCTGTGTCACGTTCCCATTCCTTATCTTGCTCTACTTTAACAGCCCTTTTTAAAATATCTCTGTATTCAGGTTTTTTTATGATTTCTATTAACTCTTCCATTTTTATCACCAATTTTAAATTTTGCTTGTATGATCTCCCTTACACGTTTATGTTATATGTTTGCTTATCCGTTTTGCTTGGTATATTGCCCATCTGCAGATTGTTAATTGCCTTTCTCAAATCTCCCTTACACATCTCTGCTACTATCTCCAGTTGTTGTACATCTATTGCCAAACACTCTCTATTGGCTATGAATTGTAACCGTTTCACAATATCTGCTTTGCCAATAGGTTTAAACTCATAAACCGTACACCGCGACACTATTTCCTCTATGATCTTCGAAAGATGGTTACATGAGAGAATAAAACGTACATTCGGTGTTTTTTCCATAGGAACACGTAAACAGTTTTGAGAGTCTGAAAGCATACCGTCTATTTCATCCAAAAAAATAATCTTAAAAGGGACTGGGATAAGCGGCATGTGTTTTGTAGCCGGAATAATCTTATTTCTAACGGCCTCTAGTCCCCTGTCATCAGAGGCGTTTGTTTCATAGAATGCCATTTTCCAATTTTCACCGAATAGGTCATATGCCAATGCCATTGCTGTCGTTGTTTTTCCTGTCCCTGCTATCCCCGTGAAAATTAGATTGCTGATGTTTTTACCGTTGTTTACCCTATCCTGTAACTTTGTGATTATGTTATCCTGTCCAACAACCTCGTTTAACGTTCTTGGTCTGTATTTTTCAATCCAATTCTCGATCATTATATCAACCCTCTATCAATAATAGTGTGATTCCGTCTTTGTGTTTCAAAAGCAAGCTCTGTATTTCTATGGCATTTTGGACATTTTGTCGCAACTGATTGTTACTCAATTCATTCTTTATTACTCTAACTCTATTATCTTTCATATGTGGCCAACTCTTTTTATTTGATATGTAATATATATGTATTGTATAGTATATATAATTTTTGATAAATAATTGTAGTATGCCCAGCGAGAGCTCCACTTTTACATCGCTTATGAAGGATAGCCCGGCTGATGTAAAGGCTACCCTGGCATAGTTTTACGATGGTTTTTATAGGGGGAAAAAAGCCCTACGTAAGGTATGGAGTTCGGCTTGTAGACCTACAATTATCTACCGTTATTACTGATAGATGGTTTGTGGTATGCCCAGCGAGAGCTCCTCTTTTACATCGCTTGAAAGGGAAAATTATTGAAAACCCTAGCATAAATTTACGATGTGGTTAACAGGCGGATACCTGTTTTACCGTAGAAAAACCGGTTAAAGTTTTTCCAGGGAGGTGAAGAGATCGGCTTGTAAGCCCACAACCATCCCTTTTATTCTAAGACAATCAAATTGTTCTTTACCCTGTCTAATTCTTGTAACAGGGTTTGCTCTTTTTTCTTTCTCATGTTCATACCTCTCTTTTTTATTTTTTGTGCCGGAATTTTTTTATTCTTATGATTATTTTTGATAGTAAGGTTGGACCGCGTATTTCTGTTCTACCAACTTTCAGATCTCTTTCTTTTATCAACCGGTCTAATCCCTCGTTA
>JAUXAU010000100.1 GCA_030619765.1 Thermoplasmatota archaeon | reverse complement strand
CTTAACGGGGATCTGATGAGCTACAGTGTAACCACTACTCCCGATATAGGATCTGGTAGTGGAAATAACAAACCAGACGGTACTTATTCCGTTCCAATTAGTGGTCTGGAGGGCTCTGAAGAATATACATGGCATGTGCAGTTATCAGACGGAGAGAATATAGTTGATACATCATTCACGTTTACTACCGATGCAGTAGCACCTGTTGTGTCAGATCCTAGCCCTGAGGATGGTGCACGATATATTCCTATTGAACTATCTCAGCTGAGATTCTACATGAGAGATCCTCAAGGTGATTTGATGGATTATACCGTAGAGACTTATCCTGATATTGGTTCAGGTAGTGGGTCTGGTGTTGGTGATGGAACATACAGTGTTGATGTTAGCGGTCTCGACAATCTAACAGATTATATATGGTATGTCAATGTTACTGACGGTGTCAACTGGAAACATAAGGTATATGTTTTTCAAACCGAACCACAAATGGTGTTTGATCCGTTAGCTGAAGGATGGCAATATCGGAAGCAAGTCACTATCGATCATACAAAAGTTGATGGTGATCTTACGGATTTCCCAGTGCTTGTGAGTGTTGTTGATTCTGATCTGCGTGATAAGGCTCAGGATGATGGCGATGATATTTTGTTCATGGATGATACTGGTGTTGCAAACAGGTTGTACCATGAAATCGAACAATTTGATGGGTCATCGGGCGAGCTGGTTGCTTGGGTGAATGTTACCAATGTCGCTTCAGATCAAGATGCCACATTGAATATATATTATGGTAATCCAAGTTGTAATAACCAACAATTTCCTGATAAGGTGTGGGATTCTAATTATTGGATGGTTCAACATCTAAATGAGGAGGGAACTGGCACTCGCTATGATTCCACATCAAATAACAATAATGGAATACCAGGCAATTATGACGGAAATGAAGCAACAGATTCAGGAAAAATCGATGGAGGCGATTATCTGGATGGCAGTGATGATTATATGACTTTTTCCGGATACCCTACTACATCAACTTATACCATATCCTGTTGGATAAAGCTGGAAGATAAAATAAGTCTACAATTCCTATTTGAAGTATATAGTGATTATTTCATGGGCAATGGAGACGAACATATACTCACCTTCAACGCACATAAAGATCTAAATAATAATTTTATTACTACTAGTGAACATGCTGGGAAGAATTATTTTACTAGTGTAGCTGTTGATAGTGAATGGCATTATTTTGTAGGTGTTAAGACAAGCAGTAATACAGCAGATGTTTACATTGATGGTAATTACCAACATACTCATTCTGGAGATTTTGATACACCAGAGCATATGGTAATGGGTGGTGACGATTATCATGATGTATACTATACAAAAGGTACTTTTGATGAAGTTCGCACTTCTAAAATAGCGAGAAGTCCATCTTGGATTTCCACAGAGTACAATAATCAAAATGACCCATCGATTTTCTTGAGTTTTGGACCTGAAGAAACAGGTCCTTAGTATTATAGAACCAGGGATAGATGAAAAAAACCAGTTGAAGTTAATATTTGCGTATAACGCCCTATCGCATTAACTAATTAACTTTTACTTATTAGTTAGTCAGACTCAATTATTTTCTCTAAATTATTACAACAATGTTACAGTGCTGAGAAAATATAGAATATATGAGAAAATGTAAAATATGTGAATAAAGCTTACACTTGAAAGGTGATTTTAATGAAAGCTGTAATTTTAGCTGCGGGCGAAGGAAAAAGATTGCGGCCATTTACTGAAACTATGCCAAAGGTGATGTTGCCCGTTGCAAATAAGCCTGTGCTAGAGTACGTGTTTGATGCTGTTAAAAACAGCGGAATAGATGAGATTATAAATGTTGTTGGATACAAAAAAGAAGTCATAATGGAGTATTTTAAAAACTACGAAGATATTGATATAACATATGTTGTACAGGATAAACAGCTTGGAACTGCCCATGCGTTATTGCAGGCTAAGAAATACATAAATGACCCTTTCATTGTTCTTTCTGGTGATAACATAATTGATCAAAGTAGTATTTCAAGGTTAATAAAAGATAAATCGAAACATTCTTTACTGATAAAGGAACATACTCATCCATCAAAATATGGTGTCGTTTTTGTAAAAAAGAGCATTCTTAAAGAGATAGTCGAAAAACCTAAAGGAGAATTGGGCAAATTCATATCAACAGGCATATATAAACTTCCTAGCTCAGTATTTGACGATGTAGAGGAGTTAACATCTCAAGGTGTTTATGCTCTTTCTTCTGTTGTTCAATCAATCGTTGAAAGGGGTGAAAACATCAGTACAGTAACTGCAGACTCATGGATGGATATCGTCTATCCATGGGATCTCATCCATGTAAATGAGGCTATGATTCACAGTACATCAGCATCTATTAGCGGCATTATTGAAAAAGGAGTGACAATGAAAGGTGCAATCTCGGTAGGTAAGAATACTACCATCTACTCTGGTTGTTATATTGTTGGACCTGTTGTTATAGGCGAGGGTTGCGAGATAGGGCCTAATGCATGTATCTTTCCTTCTACGACCATCGGTAACAACTCTGTTGTTCACCCGTTTAGTGAAATAAGAAACAGCGTATTAATGAACGATGTACATATAGGTTCGAACTCTTTTATCTCACATTCAGTTATTGCCCGCGGAAGCATAATGGCCAATAATTTCTCTACCATGTCTGGAAAGGCTACTATAGAAATAGAAGGGGAATTTAAAAAATTAGAAACTATAGGGACAATGGTTGGAGAGAATTGTACTTTAGGAAGTAGTGTTATTGTAGAACCCGGCATAATAATAGGAAGAAGATGTGAGATCAGTCCTATGAAGAGGATAATGAAGAATGTGTCAAGTGGGAGCAAAGTGATGTAAATTGTGCGGAATAATTGGCTATGCTGGATTCAGAGAAGCAAAAAACGTACTGATCGAGAGTTTGAAAAGACTTGATTACAGAGGATACGATTCGGCAGGCATAGGAGTAATAGACAATAAGTTACAGGTGTTTAAAGAAGTAGGAGAGATAGCCAATTTAGAAAAAGAAATCTCTGTGGTTAAAGGAACCATCGGTGTAGGTCATACTCGATGGGCAACTCATGGCAAAGTAAGCAAAGAAAATGCCCACCCCCAGGTAAGCTGTAATAAAAAGATAGCTCTCGTGCATAATGGAATAATTGAGAACTTCAGAAAACTAAGGGATGATTTGGAGAAAGAGGGGCATAAATTTTCCTCTCAAACGGATACAGAGGTCATCGTGCATCTAATTGACGAAGAATACAAAGGCAGTCTTGAAGATGCGATTTTTTCGGCTCTTAAAAAAATACAGGGCTCATATGCTATTGTAGTCGTATGTGAAGATGAACCTGGAAAAATTGTTGGTGCACGTAAAGAAAGTCCATTAGTAATCGGAGTGGGAGACAATGAAAACTTCCTTGCATCAGATATCCCCGCTTTATTGAAATATACAAACAGAGTGATTTATCTAGAGGATGGAGAGTTATGTGTAATTACTAAAAACTCAACAAAAGTTTTCGATGAAAATAAAATTGAGGTGAGTAAGAAAGAAGAATTAATAGATTGGGATTTCAAGGATGCTGAGAAATCAGGCTTTCCTCATTTTATGCTAAAGGAGATTTATGACCAGCCCGATACCATACATCAAACCTTGAGAGGAAGGATGTCAGGGATAGAACGGTCCATAGATTTTCCTGAGCGTGTAGAAAAGTTACTCGATAGTGATCTTGATTCTATCAATATTGTTGCATGTGGAACGTCCTTTTATGCTGGCTTAGTAGGCAAGTATCTCATAGAAAAGCTAACCGATGTCCCTGTATTTGTAGATTTGGCATCTGAGTACCGCTACTTCGGAACTAGAAACAAGTCATCACTGGTTATAGCAGTTACCCAATCTGGTGAAACAGCTGATACACTGGCTGCTTTGAAAGAAGCAAGGAACTCAGATTGCAGAACACTTGTTATCACGAACGTTATTGGAAGTACTGCAACCAGAGTTGCAGATGGTTTCATACTAATGCAATCGGGCCCTGAGATCGGTGTTGCTGCAACAAAGACTTTTACTTCTCAGATAATTGTTCTATTTTTGATTGCATTAAAGATTGCAGTATTGAAAAATAAACTGGGTTCGGATGAAGTATACAAATATATACTCAATTTAAAGGAGCTCCCAAGACAGATTAGGGAGATATTGGATCGAAGTGATGAAATATCAGATATCGCGAAATATATTAAGGATGCAAACTCTGTTTTTTTCATTGGGAGAGGTGTCAATTATCCTCTATCTTTGGAGGGGGCATTGAAACTTAAAGAGATTTCTTATGTCCATGCAGAGGGATTTGCAGCAGGTGAGCTAAAACATGGTCCATTTGCTCTTCTTACAGAAAACACCCCTGTTATTGCAATAGCCACTAAGGACTCTACTTATGATAAAATAATAGCTAATATAGGGGAAGTAAAGGCAAGAGGCCCCAGGGTGATTGCTATTGCAGATGACAATGATACTGAGATAGATAAACATGCGGATTTTGTTTTACGTTTTCCATCAAATTCAAGATTACTTTCTTGTTTCCCTATTACTGTTATTCTTCAACTTCTTGCGTATCATGTTGCAAATCTGAGAGGATGTCCAATTGATAAACCTCGTAACCTTGCAAAATCGGTTACTGTTGAGTGAAGGTGTATTGAAAAATGAAATGTGTTGTTCTGGCAGCCGGTGAAGGAAAAAGGATGCATCCACTCACGTTTACTCGACCAAAGGTGATGCTTCCAATTGCCAATAAACCTATCTTAGAATGGAATCTATTGAACGCTATAGATGCAGGTCTTAAGGAGTTTATCTTTGTTGTTAGTTATAAAAGCGAGATGGTAAGGAACTTTTTTGGTAACGGTGAAAAATGGAACGTTTATATAGAATATGTAAATCAGGGAAAAGCTCTTGGAACTGCACATGCCATTGGAATGGTTGAGAAATTTGTAGATAATTTTATTGTTTTATGCGGGGATACAATTTTTGGAAAGCAGGATATGGAAAATATCGTAAAAAAAGAGTTGAGTATGGGGTTGGTAGAGGTAGAAAACGCTCAAGAGTATGGACTCGTTGAAACAAAAGAAAAAAAAGTTGTTAATATCTATGAAAAAATGGAAGAGCCATTTTCAAATGTAATAAATGCTGGCATCTATCATTTTCATAAAAAAATCTTTGATTTTATAAAAAAAACAGATAAGTCTCCTAGAGGGGAATATGAGATTACAGATTCAATAAACATGATGTTGAATGAAGATGATGTAGAAGGTATCTTTTTGAAGGAATGGAGAGATGTTGTCTATCCTTGGCATTTGTTTGATGCAAATGAAGAGATATTGAAAAAAATAGACGGAAAGATAGATGCATTGATAGAAGAAAATGTTACTATTAAAGGAAACGTTATCGTTGGTAAAAACAGCAACATATTGGCGGGTAGCTATATAGAGGGACCAGTAATTATTGGTAGTAATTGTAAAATCGGACCCAATTGTTACATAAGACCTTGCACGTCTATTGGTGATGGCTGTCATGTCGGTAATGCATGTGAGGTTAAAAACTCAATAGTTATGGGCAATAGTAAAATTCCTCATCAGAATTATGTCGGGGATTCTGTTATTGGATATAATTGCAATTTGGGAGCGGGGACAAAGATTGCTAATCTCCGGCTTGACAAGAAAAATATTGATGTTATTTTGAATGGAAAAAAAGTTGACACAAAGAGAAGAAAACTCGGAACAATTATGGGGGATAATGTTCAGACTAGTATAAATTCAATGATAAATATTGGATCTATGATTGGGAATGGTGTTTTTATTGGCCTTGGGGCTGTAACAGCAGGGGAAATTAAACCAAATGCAAAAATACTATAAAAAGTGTAATAATTTTTTCCATATCTATTTAAAATAAATTAATAATTCACCAACAATGATCGCTAGGAAATCAACACTGATTGTAACATCACAATTCTTTGCTCGATTTCTCGGTTGGATTGGATTAGTAGTGCTCGCAAAACTCTGGGGAGAGGCTGCACCTGAGGCTCTTGGTATTATCGGATTTGCCATAGCATTCCTTGCGCTATTTAACGTTATTGCTGATCTTGGTTTTTCTTCAGCACACGTTAAAAGGATTTCAGAAGGAAAAGATCTAGGAACTTGTATAGGTACATACGCCACAATCAAAATATTTCTTACAGGTTTAATGGTAATTGTTGTATTCACTGCTATTTTTATCTGGAAAAATGTGCTACATGAAGGCTTCCATGACGCGACAACAGAATCAGTAATTTTCGTCTTCATTATTTACTACATTTTCTCAAATCTTCAAATAGCAATCGTTACTTTTGAGGGAAGAAGGGAGATAGCAAAGAGAGAAATTACAAGAATCTTTGAAAATATCGTTAAAATGCCTCTCATGATTCTAGTCGCTCTAGCAGGAGTGACTAGCATAGGTATGATAAGTATTTCTCCTGTAGTTGACTGGCCTCAGTTTCTTCAGCCGCTTCAACAGTTTCTTGCAGATCATGCAGCCGGTTCTTTAGCGATGACCTATGTATTTGGAGTAATGGCAACATTTTTTATAGGAATATGGTTTCTTAGAAAATATCCTTTGAAAAGACCCAGTTGGGTGTTGTGCAAAAGCTATTTTTCCTTTGCTTTACCAATAATGCTCATTTCGATTATCTCGGTGATCTCTGTTAATATAGATAAGATAATGATTGGATATTTTTGGACTTCAACAGAAGTTGGATATTATTTCACAGTACAACAGATATTGCAAATCTTTTCTATCCTTTCTCCGGCTGTTGGTGTTGTTCTTTTTCCAACAATTTCAAAATACCATACATTTAAAAATTTTCAAGGAATTAGAAGCATAACTCATCTAGCAGAAAGATACATTTCGATGGTAATGATCCCCTTCATGGTAGTAATCATAATATTTGTTAATCCAATAATTAATATTATGCTGAGCAGTGCATTTCTACCCGCAGCATCAGTTCTTATCACATTAACAATTTATGCTTTCATTTCAGGTCTAATGATGCCATATGGTTCTTTGATAAGTGGTATGAATAGACCAGGCATCGCAGCAAAAATTGGGTTTGTCATGTGTGGCACAAATATCTCTCTAAATTTTTTGTTTATACCTGAATGGGGGCTTCTTTCTTCTTTCGGAATCAATGGTCCAACAGGTGCAGCAATCGCAACAGTTTTATCTGCTTTAGTTGGGTTCTTTGGATTACGAATAGCGGCAAAAAAGTTGACAGGAATAAAACTTCTACAGAGCCATACTCCGCGTCACGTTATTGCTGGTCTAGTTATGGGCATTGGGTTGTATTTCCTTGCTTACCGTACTTCATTCTTTCCCTTCATTCACTGGTATCATTTACTCGGATTTGCAGGAATAGGTTTGGCAGTTTACCTAGGGGTATTGTTTATTTTAAATGAATTTAAAAAACAAGAACTGCTTTTTTTCCTAAATATGTTACATCCCAAAGAGATGCTTAGATATGTATCAGCTGAATTGAAAGATAAAGATTTTTCAAATAAGAAATAATTTTTATTGCAACTAACGATGTGAGGTAAGATAAATTTAATTGAAAATATCAGAAGAGTTGAAGAAAAGAAAATGAAAACAATTGTGTTTGTAAGAAATGGACCCTCACTTAGAATTTATAATCAAGCACAAGCGCTCAAACAGACCAACAGATACAAATCAATTCTTATATGCAGGACAATGGACAAAGATTCCCACCTCTTATTTAGTAAAGTGTTTGATAAAATTATATTCTACTTACCATCAGATTATTCACATTTCCGCAATCGATTAGATCAAATTATGAAAGGGTCACCTACGATGTACGGGATAGAGAAAACAATATCTCAGTTTGTAGATCCTTCATTAGAGTGGTTGATTGAACAAATAAAATTACCATCGCTTATCAAGCAAGCAAACACTAATGCGTTTAACTGTCTTATCAGACCGTACGGGTTGTCTCGTCAAGTTATTAAAAATTCCAATGTACCTACAATTTTGGACGTATACGACTTTGATGGAATCATGCACGGCATCGAAAACCTGGCAAAGATTATGTATAAGCGCGAGAAACATTGTCTTGAAAGGGCTAATGGTGTTATTCATAGAGGTCCTAAGTTTGAAATTGAATACTACAGAAATCATGGATATAATATAACCTGCCCTGACTTACATTTTTTGGATTATTGCAATAAAGAGTTTTTTGTAGAACGCAACGTAA
>JAUXAU010000002.1 GCA_030619765.1 Thermoplasmatota archaeon | reverse complement strand
AGGGCAACCTGCTTTTGTACTTATCTCCTTTTCACCTCTTCCCAACAGTCCTTATGAAAGAACATATTGTCTACCTGTATGCATTCTGTACCGAATTTAATCACTTTACTGCATCTACAACACTTCAAATTATTTTCAGCAATCATTGCTCAGTTCGACCCACAGTTTATCATCAACCTTGGGAGAGGTTAGAAATAGGAATATTATTTATTATTTTATATCCATGTTAGAATGAAAAGTCTCTTCATTATATTAACATTTTGAAGTTTTCTGCTTAGAACCATAGGTTTTCGATGCAAAGTAGGGGGTAAACGTGCATATTGTAAGGGAGTGGTACTGGTGCATATTCGACTGATAAATAAGGGTGTTGCATCCGACTGATTATAATAGATTTTATTATTTTCCTTTCTTTATTCTATTACAACCTGCTTTATAAATTGAGAATGTTGCAATGGGAAATACGATTATTACAAAGAGTATTCCAACCCAAATCGGTATTTTTTCTCCATAGTTATTTAATAATACTAACATTGGAGCTCCAATCAGAAGAGTAATTCCAACACCCCACCATATTGAACCCATTAATAATGAATTTTTATCCTTCCAAATCAATCCCCATGCATGTGACATATTATCATTTTAATAATCATTTGTTTTGTTTTAACATTTTTGGAGGTTTATGCGTAGGAACTAGGTTTTTCGATGCAAAGACTAGGGGTAACAGGGTAAAAGTAGGGTTATAAAGCAATAGGGTATTTAGAATTTGTGAGTAATACTTTATTTGCGATAGACAGTAGTGGGGTACCGCCAAAAGAAAACACCTATATTAGCTGTGTTAGTTTTAATCTTCGTAATAGCGATGTTTTTTTCAGTCGTTTCAAAAAGAAATTCAAAAAACAATTTAAGACAAAAGGAAAACACTTAGAACCATATGATTTATCAAAGATTCTTAGTTTTTTAGATGCACATAACATTATATCAAATGCAACTATTTATAATATAAATAAGTGGCAATATGCTTTTAGCAGAGTCAAAAAGAGTAGAGGATATAAAAAGGAGAAGTTGTGCGGAATCATCTATTATTTATTACTAAAGAGTAATTCAAGTTACAAGCAGTCATATATCGTACATGTTTGTAAAGAAAGCCACATGGATATAGAAATTGTTAAATCAGCTTGTAGAACTATTGCAAAAATGAGAGGAATGGAATATGATATAACATCGGGTACAGATAATTCTGATAAACATATCAAAATCGCTGATTATGTTGCTTCGGCTACGAGAAAGTTAAAAGAAGGGGAATTAAATAAGTTCAAATGTTATAATCTGATTAAAGCTCATATCCCAGATGAATATATTAAGAAGGTTTTTGAAAAAAAATAAAAAGATAAGAGTTATGGGCAATGCCCCTCATCCCGCAAGGGTGACCGTTTAACTTCGGGGCAGTTTCTTAGTCTTACACGCCCTTTACTTCCGATCAATCCCAAGACAGTCTATTTAGGAGGCATGAGATGAATGAAGAAAGAAGAAGATGCTTCCTTCGTCATTTTTGTATCCTCCAATTATAATTATGTTATCTGTCTTATAAATAGCTTACGAAACCTTTATAAATCCTTTGAATACCGTACGCACGCCCGTCAGGCAGTTCTTTAAATTATCTTATCTTGAAAGTGTATAAAAACGTACTGTTTACCCTACGCGCCACCGTACGCTCAGTTGTTAATACAGACAGACAGACACGCACACACACACACACTGACTGACTGAGTTGTTAATCATTATCACGATATGTGGGTTAAGATATGTTTTTAAATAAGGAGAATGTTACAAGACTGTAATTTGGAGGAGGAAAATGTCAGAATCAATGAGTGAAAAAATTGGATTTTTTGACTTAGAATATAATGATTGCTATTATTTGAAAAATCCAAGAAGTAAACAAGAACAAATAGAAATTAAATTAGGTAATTGGTACTGCCCAATCAAAAACCAAATTGTTAATAAAAAAGGTTGTATAAAAAAGAAGTGTAATTCTTTTATATCATTTGATCAAGTTATGGCAAATCTCGGTAAACCATATTAATCACTAATTGCTCATTAAATCCATGCCAACGCTTGACCGTTCATAGTATATAAAGATAATGTTTTTTAGGAATTTAAACCTTATATTGTTATATGACTAGAACCGAATAGAATAACCTATTGCTCTATACCTTACCTTATCAGCGTTTTCGTCAGTGATGAAAACTAACTGTTATTATTAATACCCGCCGATCATGAGACTTGGATCACCGAGAAGCACCCATTGCTGTACTGTTTTCACATGATCATCTTCTTCCATATCAAAGGTACCGATGTAGTAGGTAAGAGCTTGGCTATGTGTTTCTCCAAGGATCTGATGACCTTCTTCACCATATTGCCGGAAGAAATCCAAGCTAAGTCCTCCGTCGAGACCATTAATAGTACAATCTTCACCTAAAGTTCCATAACCGAGGCCAGTATTACCTATCGTGGCGATTGCACCACGCCGCGGAAGCCGTGTAAGCCACCAACTCCAACATTCAGGAGCTGGCATGCCATATGTCCACATATAAAGCGGCAACCAAGCATCTAAGATTGAAGGGATTAATGACACATTAAACTGACTATTATGACAGCCCCCCACAACAAGTACAAACGGCTTATCGATGTTTAATATCCTTTCTACAGGCAAGAAGGGAGGACCCCCAAAGGGATCATTGGTCACCAACCCATTGACGCTGGCAGGTCCCCGGTTACCAGGGACTCCAGGATAATGGTCAGCCCAGACCCGTGGGCTTCCATGTCCTGAAAAGAAGACAAATCCACTTCCTTCACTCAATGCGTCTATTACCTCTTCTTGACCAGTAAACTTCCCATTAGAAGTCCATAGGATTTCTTTTTCAAAGTCGCTAGGCATGTAATAAAGAGCTCCACCTTTTCCTTTCAACAGTTTTTCACCAGTAACCCATTCTCCCTCATAATACATTTTTGTATCATTTCTCCACTGGGAGAAAACAATCTGTTCATCGCTATTTTCTATCCAAACATGTATATCTGTTACATTCCCATATGGTTGGGGATCATAGGATTTCCCACGGATATGCATGATTCCACTCTCATAACTAACGTTTGCCCAGCCAGTAAAATCATTACAGTATGCCTTTCCATCTGGAGGTTCGTAAAAAAAATCAGTATACCCAAGTATATCACCTTCTGAGGGTGATGTGATTTCAGCTACTGGATCAAAAGGATAGTTTAAACCAGTTGTAAGATGATCATCATGATTGAAGGATATGTTAGATTCAGCTGACCGATCAAGTGTTACATTAATAATATCAATTGGTCCATAATTATCATCTGGATTTTTACTCTGCGCATAAATCGTATATTCCCCATCCGGAAGATCAGTGACATTCCATTGAATATCAAGATCCTCTTGATCTAAGAATCCATCTCCTGAGACTACAATCATTTTTTTAAACCAAGATGGATCTGTAGGTGTGGATTCATATTTAATTATTTTATTAACCATGATTTTTACTTCGCGTCTGTTTCTACATGCTAATCTTCCAAGACATACATCGGGGAACAGATCTATTCCTGTATCATTTTCTACGCCAGGTCGTCCCCATGCAGCAAAGATATTATCTCCATTTGGATCCCAGCTTGAGAAATTTCCCTCACCCTCATAAATATCTGCATAGTAAAGATCGCTAATAACTCCAGGATCAAATATTGTACTGTTACTTAATGGATGCTCTGGATTGTCAAAGAGATTAGTGTATCTAACCGGAACATACCAGTCTCTTGTACCCTGGTTATAATCATCTCTTGGTTTACTCCATATAAGTGATTTTAATCCGCCTACAAGTAAAACATACTTGACACCCCAGGTTTCCAATGCCTCTTTGATGAAATATTTGATCTGCTCAGGTTTATCTATGCCACTGTACCCACCATCGTATATTTCCTCGGTTGTTTTAATTGTTGTATTTATGCCATAATCAATCTTATGATCAACTAGTTTCTGCAGAGTACCAGAAAACTTTTGAGGAGCAATAATAACTAAGTCATATAAACTGTTCTCGGGGAATGGATTTAACCTTGGTTCCTCATAGGTTATCGTTATATCGGCGCTCTCTGCTACATGTAGTTTACCCTCTGCAGGAATATATCTCACTGGGAAAAGATGTATGGTTACATATGTGATTCGTTCATTAGCAGCATTGAGCCCGCAACCAATATCATACCTATACCAAGCAGATGGAAAGAGTTCCCTGCTTGTATACACCTCCACATTCTTCTTAGATTTTACAACTACATTAGATATCTCTCCTGTTAATGGCACAGGTACAGGAGCGGGACGAATCTCCTTTGTAATCTCGTACTCTTTCACCGTTTTAGGTATCACGTCAACCTTTACATTCCTTACACCAAAAGCAAGTTCAACATTTTTTACAATCTTTGGCAACACAGGTTTACCAGGACTCATCAAATATGTTGATACATCCATAAGACGCACTTCAAAATAATCGCTATCATGCTCTTCAATAATCAGTGGTGAAAACGATATTGTACTCACATCGGATTTTTCCTCGTTTTTGGCATCATAAGAAACATCTTTTGATATTGCACCTGCTCCAAGTCCACTTAGGACTAAAACAACTACTATTAATATTGGTATTATTTTCTTCATATTTTGATTCCCCTAATACTATACAAAATACTATAATGCACATAGTATATAAATCTTTATAAAAATGGTTGATTGGCTCTATAAAACGGATTTCATATTATTTCATCTCAACATTGTTATACCCAAGTTAAATTTAAAAGATAGGAGATATAACACAATTTTTAGTCCTAAGAAAATGGTAAGCTATGTAGGTCTCTCACCAAGACTCTAGGAACCCTGAGATGGAAACTAGTTTTCTAAGAACATTTAGTACTATGATGCAGAAAGATTGACAATATCCAAAAAGGTTTTCAAAGCAATGTTTGTTGATAAAAAGAAGAGAAGAGAGAAGTATATAATCTAAATCAGAAGAACTAATATTTTTGATATCAATTTATGCTCATCTAGTAAGTTGCTGTTATCATATTCCTTGGCAGTTATCGAGTAAATTCCGAAGGGAATATCCATTTCGCACGAACAACCGTCCGCTAGGTTATCATCTCGAAATGAAAATTCCGCTCCACGAAAACGCTGTTTTGCTACAAAATCAACATATGTGGCATTTTCATTGAAGTCTGATAGGATCACCGGAAGAGTATTCTGGTCAATTGCTATCGCGTATTCTACAATAGATAAAAGATTAAAGGGACCATAAGGATTGCCTAAGAGATATATATATCCCGGTTGGTATACGTTTGGAACGCCAAAAAACACGAATATGTTGTATTCGTAATTGTGACCTGCATAGTCATAGACCTTAGCGATGATATGTCTCCACTGTTGCTTGTTGTAATGGCGATCGCATAGCCATTTGTAGTTTCCTGAACCAGGCGGATCATCATCGTAAACATCAACTGGATTTTCATAAGGGGGTCCTACGTCAAAGGAAACATAGTGAATCCCTGATCCTTCATCTGTCGCTGTTGCTTGTACCCAAAAATTACCTTCTAACGGGACATTTGATCTATCAGCAGGATCCCATATCTCACAATGTGGAGATGCTTTGTCGATTTTTATGTTAACAGGGCCCTGTGGGTCTTCGGTATTGCCAGCCTTATCTATGGACCAGTACCAAACGTCCCATGTGCCATAAGGTTCATTTGGATCATCTGGCGGTAGTTTAATACCAATTGAATCATCGTACTCTTGAGGATCTCCATCATCTATTTTAAAATAGGTGTGATTTACACCAGTCCCATATTGACCATCAGTTGCATCGAGCAATATTTTCACATTACTTGTGTACCAACCGTTCTCACCCTCCGTACCTATTATATCTCGGATGGTTGTCTGCGGTGGATCATCATCAATACCTACATAGGCAACACTCCACCAGTCTAAAATTGGACTATATGAAGGATCGGTTCTTGTAAAATGTGCTCGAAGACGGATCCCTGGGTGAATGTTTGGATCTATACCACTTAAATCTTCACCAGAACTTGCCCCTGAAATAAGCACAACACTACCAGTACTATCCAATATATCAAATGTAATTGACCCAACAAAGTCTACATCAAATTCATACCAAGAAACTAAATTATCTGGCTGAATGATTTTTGAGGTTATTTGCGCTGTTAAAATCAATTTTTTTTCATCTCCAATACTGCAGGTGACATCCGAGCTACTAGGAATATTAAGGTTCCACATGTTCCCAAATGCATCAGGATCAGAATAGCCAATAAGACGTTCGTCTTCCCAAGTTACAAATATTTTTTCATCGCCAATAGCAATATTTGCACAATCAGCATCGGCTGCAGTGCTAGCTGACATTTGAATTTCATTGCCAGGTACATCTCCTTCAGATGATACAAGTTTGCCCCATATCTTTCCACCACCATCGTAAGAGACAAGGAATGATGATGTTAAATAGGGGATAATATCAGTCCTATAGAAGTTGCCAGGTTTTATCATAAATGGAGATATAACGACATTTCCTGATTCATCCCGGATGTTACCCCAGACGTTTCCATACAAGTCACCAGCGCTAATATCACAATCATTCCATGTTATAAGATAACGTTCTGTTTCCTCACAAAAGATAACGCAGGGGAAATTAAAATCAGTACCTGGATTACTTGGATCATCGTATATTAATCCACTCCAGATTTCATTCAAGTTCTTATCAAATAACCCACCATGTATTTCAAAAGGCCCATTAGCAGGTGTATCTCCCTCTTCCCATACGATCATATACTGTTCGTTTATGGGATCAAAGGCAATCCACGGTTCACATTGAGTTTTTGAAGCGACGCAGATATTTTTTTCGTTACCTATTTGATTGCCATTTGTATCAAATAGTTTCCCGTAAAGATTGTAATTACCTATACCATTTCGTGCATCTTCCCATACTACAAGAAATCGGTTGTTGACTGAGTCATATGCAACATTTGGATCATCCTGAACGTTGCTCTCTTGGCAGATATGGATATCAGAGCCAACACCTCCGCTTGCTGTAACAAGTCTTCCTATAATATCCTGAGTTTCAGGATTAGTGGGCCATCCCCATTGTACCCATGCAACAAAAAACTTCCCATTGCCATAAGCGACAGAGGATTTCTGATGTCTATATGGTTGGTTTCCTGTTCTTATGTTAAAAATACCGCCGATTTTTACTCCATTATTGTCAAATAGTTGTCCTTTGATCGCCACTTTAGTAATAGGAGGATTAATCAATTCTTCCCAGGTCACTAAGAACCTATCACTTCCAAAGGCTACATCAGGATTCCATGCTCCTTCAACAAATGAATGATATGAAATCTGTTCATCATTCGGCCATTCCTCTACCCAATTTGTGAAAACACCATAGAAATCACTCTCACTTACTGCACTGGGGTTCCCATAGAAAAGATACATCATGCTCTCTCCTATTGGAATAACGGGAATTTTCACCCAGACTTCAGCTGAAGTTGAATCTTTATTTTCAATCCAATAGTTAAGCCAAACACTTCCGCTATTGTCATGTTTGAATCTTATATCATCGTAGTCCGATTGCATATCTGGGTCATAGTCTATAGTTAGGTGAACTGCATAATTGGCCAGTGGTTGACCGACATTGTTCGTGATTTCAATCGGTTTCATTCGCGTCCAATCGGGATCAGTCCAGATAGAATAAGTATTTTTTATCTGAATGATGCCATCAACCAGTTCAAAATCATATGACAACGTTGGATCAGGGTCGACCCATTCTAAAGTTTCAAAGTCATCCTCCCATATAAAATATGGGTCATCAAGAGGGTGCATTTGTGTAGATCCATCGAAAATTTTCACACTATTTAAAGTAATAGATTCATTATTGCTGATATCAAATTGAATCAATGCCTGCGCTACAGACATGGTGATCAATATGAAAAAGAGGGTGAACACGACTATCTTCCCATATTTCTTATTATGTTTTGCCATATTTCTGCCTCCCGCCATTATGGCCAGTTATCCTCCACATTATAATACCAGACACCATTCAATAATAGATGCAGGTCTAAAGTACCATAGATGTTGATAACAGGCCAAATATAGAGAAAACCATTTTGCCAATACCATTCTACACAAACGTAGATTCCAGCATTATAAAGGGTGACATCTGTCCCCCATTGGTCGAGATAAGTGAAATAGAAATTCATTTCCTCAATATTTGGTTGGTTCGTGTTTTCATTGATTTTAAAATAACCAGGATCTTGAGGGCTGGATCCTTGCTGCCATTTCCAGCTTATATCAAAATGTAAATTATTTTTCAATTCCACATAGCCATTTAATTCAATATCATCGCTAATATCGCCTAAGTCAAAATCAAGTACAATGTTTTCATTCTGGTAAAAATCTATTTCAAAACTTCCTTCTTCACCCATTGCCCAGTTTCCCTCGAAATTAGCATTCTTTCCATCTAGATTAACAGAAATAGCAAAATTCTTAAAAGCATTCAATGAACCAGTGAACATTAAGTCCTCAACCTCTATCTGCTGACCCGAAGTGTCAAAATCCCAATTTGCTTCAAAATTTTCTGCTGAAATCGTACCAGCATCTATAACAAGAGAATCTCCCGTCGCTGAATTAATAACCTCGAATGTATTACCTAACATGTCATTAGAAGTATCAAATTTAAAGAAACCATCCTCAGCAATTTTAAAATCAGTTTGCATATGTCCATTACCAATTCTTAACTCGTTACTTAGGATAAGCGTATCAAAGACAAGATTTACCTTAATGGGGTCCTTATTTCCACTGGAGGATGATCGCTGAGCTCTTGCATATCCTTGAAGTTTATTCCATTCAAATTTCCCTTTAGCCAATGCATTACCAGGGATTTCATAAACCTGGACAATTGGAATTTCTACATTGGGGAGATAGAAATTTATCTCACCAAAATCAGAACTAGACGTACGCTCAGCTTTTGCATACACATAATTATCAGGATTGGAAAAGTCATCAATATCGACATAGAGTGTTGCATCAGCGCTTGTTCTTCCACTACTTGAAAAACTACCGCCTGGAACATTAATAAAAACTGAATCAGGATCGTAAGGATCTGCCTTGGGCCAGTAGAGCGTTATATCTCCAAGCTGGCTACTCATATCATGTTGAGCAAATCCACCAATATCCAATTTTAACATGCTCCCATTATCTATGCTTAGTGATGCTCCAGCACGTAACTCTCGGGAGCTAGGTATATCACTAACTCTTAGACAAGTGACATCTGGATTATCAGGATCTGATTTAGGATAGTATACAATAATGTCATCAAGCGTGCTACTCATGGTAAGACCAGCATATCCCTCAACTTCAACATCTATCAACTCTCCTTGAACAATATTAATATCTGTATCAACGCCCCATGAAAATACCGCACTTTTTGGTATGCCTCTAATTTCAATTTTCTCTTCAAATCTAGGAGAACTCACGGTTAAACCAACATCGAATTTGTGGCTGGCAGCATAAATAAATTCACCGCCCAATGGTGAATTATCACCAATTATCTTTGGATCAAACATCATCCATTTTCCAAAACCTGTAACTACATTAGGGGTATCAAGTGTTAACGTAAGAGAAAGAGTACCTTCCTTTTCTTCATTTGGATCGCCTCCTTTAAGAAGATTTGAAGAAAATGTTATATCTAATGGGTCTCCAGTACCAGCATTGTGATAATAGTAGGCTATTTTTCCAGATCTAGGGATGAATTGTGTAACAGTATACACTGCAGGTTTAAAGTTAACATCAAATTCAACGTCGTAGGACGGGCTACTGGACCCAGCGCGATATGCTCCAAAACCAAACATTACATCATTACTTGCTGTACCTATAATATCATTGGGATTCATCTCATGCTGGAAAATAAAAGGTCTGAAAATTGAATCTCTCGCAATGGCAAAGGTTTTTTCAAATTTAAGGGGTATTTTCTGACCAGCATCAGAGCGGTAGCCTACTCGTGTAACAATATAATCATCACCAACTGGCATTGGTCTGATTTTGTCTTCCCGCGACATAACAGGATGATTGATAACGTTATTCAAAAGTTTGTGTATAAGATTAAGACCAGTTTGCCCCATCATATTGGCTAGTTTTTTCTGTAACTGCTTGAGTATGAATTGCAAAGAATGTGTTTTTTTAATGAATTGGGGTTGTGAATTGATAGGTGCTGAATTTTCATCAGCGTTGTTTTTATTTTTTATCAGTGCGAGGTTGACATGAAATTCCTGCCAAACCTCAATTTCACCTAGTTGATTATCGAGCTGGTTGCCTATCTGGTAAAAATCAAAAGCTGTTGCCCAAGCATTATGATTTGTGGTACTTCCATCCTCATGAATTTCGTCTATACCATATTGGAAGAAACCAAAACCTGTTTCTATGTCGTATTCTGGATCATCGTCCACGTCAAATTTAATCGGTGTTCTATATTTGGGATCTGTAAGCTTTCCTCTTATCATTTGGGAATCGATGTCAATTTTTTCCAGAAATTCATTACCATTATACACAATACGAACCCACAGTCCAAATACTTCATCATTACCTAGTACTGGTTGAGGGGAACAATGTGATCCCTCATCGATGTTTTCGTGTTTATACATGTTTTCGTCCATTTTCAAATATTTATCAACAGTTTCTTTCACAACTTCCATTGTACTTTTGGTTGTTTTTGTATTTGTTTTATAACTGCTTAAACCAATATTTTTTTCTTCAGAATTTAGAGATGGTGCCGTACAGGCAGTAGATATATCAATTAACTCATTGTTAGAATATATCTTTTCGACGCTAGCATTAATGCTAGGCACAAAAGCAACAACGATAAACAAAACTGCAATTCCTACTCCTAAACCTTTTTTTAAAATGTCGCTTTTACTTTTTCTCATATTTCTCCCTCACTTATACTAAGTTGCATCTCATATTTAAAGTTTTCATTGAAAACAATAAAAAACGTCGTTTTTTATTATCCTTTTTAACTAAAACAACATATTAAATGAGTAGATTCTAATCATTTTAATCATTTTAAAATTCAACTGTACTTTATTTAAGCGGTTTCACTGTACCATATAAAAGAAAACAAGAAAATATATTAGTTGGCATAAGGATTTTAGATAATATGAAAGATAAAAACAAAGATGAAGAAACTTTAGATGACGTATTAGGTGATTTTGATAAGATTGCTGGAATGAAAAAAATCGATACAAATCAGATTAACCAGAATGCTTCAAAAGTCATTAAATCAAAGGATTTGCATGAATTGCTTTTTCAAGGAACTTCCAATATGATGCTGTATCTTAATCCTCTTGGAAAAATAATAAAAGTTAACAAAGCAGGATTAACATTTTCAGGTTTCTCCGAAGAAGAAGTTATTGGTAGGATGTTTTGGAAACTGCCTGGAGTTTTTTCCAAACGCAATATACCAAAATATCTTAAAGTTTTTAAAGACTCATTGAAAGGAAAACCAGTAGAGAGTTTTATAAGTGACCTTAAAGATAAAAGCGGAAACACTCATATTATGGATTTTTCTACACACCCAATTCGAGAGGATAAAAAGATATCATCTATTCTCGTTATCGCAAGGGATATTACAGAACAACGAAAGATAGAAGAGTCCTTACACAAAGCTGAAAGTAAATTTCGATTAATAGCTGAGAGTACAAGTGATCTTATTGCAACAGCAAAGTTTGATACAACATACACCTATGTGAGCCCTTCTCACGAGCGAATTATGGGCTATTCATATAATGATTTAATCGGTAAACGAGGCTTGGATTTTATACATCCTGATGATAAAAAGATGTTACTTTCTCTTTTAGGCAAATATCTAACTTCCAAAGGTAAAAAGATTTTTACTGGTAAAGATTCAGATGTTTCTGAAGTTTTTAAATATCGTGTCAAGCATAAATCAGGAGAATGGCGTTATTTGGAAACTACTGCAAATTTTCTCGGAAATGAGATACTTCTTGTTTCGAGAGACATTACAGAGAGATTTCAGGCAGCTAAAAAGAAGCTAGAAAGTAGCGAAGAAAAGTATCGTGATCTAGCTGAACGTTATCGGCTTATTGCTGATAATGTGGCTGATGTCATCTTGCAAACGACACTATCCGGCAAAATAACCTATATAAATCCAACATGTGAACGAATTACCGGTTTTAAACCAGAAGAAGTTATTGGAAAAAATTTTACTAAGTTTGCCCCTAAACGGGAATTGCCTCGATATTTTTCAAAAATTAAAAAGATGATTTCTGGAAAAAAAATCGTTGATTTTAACACATTTGTTACTCACAAAGATGGCCATCTTGTTCCAGTAGAATTTTCAGGTCAAAAGGTTAAGGAAGGCAATAGATCATATATTAACGCAGTTATGAGAGATATCACAAAGCGAGAGAAAATGGAGGAGGCACTAAAGAAAAGCGAGGAGAAATATCGTTCTATTTTTGAGTCCACGCGAGAAGGAATAATTATAGCCAGTGGTGATGGCAAGATAATTGATGTTAATCCAGCGACCTTAGAGCTCCTTGGCTATGAAAGCTCCGAAGAATTAGTAGGTAAGTCGACATTTGGAGGGTATGCATATCCAGAGCAGAGGGAGAAGCTATTCAAGGATTTAATGAGGGTAGGGTATGTGAAGAATCGTGAGTTGGTATTTAAGAGGAAAGACGGTGCTTTTGTTCATACCTTGGGCAGTGCTACTCTTCATAAAGACAAGGATGGCAGTATTCTCCGTGTCGTCGGCATCTTTTTTGATATTACTGACCGAAAGAGAGCGGAAGAACGATTAGTTGAGAGTGAAGAAAAATTCAAGAACCTTGCCGAACAGTCGCCAAATATGATATATATTAATAGGAAAGGCAGAGTGGTGTATGCCAATAAGGTTTGTGAAGAGATAATGGGATACTCGAGAGAGGAATTTTATTCCCCCGATTTCGATTTCTTAACCTTGATTGCACCAGAATATAAAGACACAGTAAGGCAATCTTTCGATATGCACAAGGATGGCAAAGAGATTTCACCAGTTGAATACGCACTTATCACAAAAAAGGGAGAAAGGATCGAGGCGATACACACAACAAAATTGATACAATATGGGGGAGAGAATGCTATACTTGGAATAGTAACTGACATCACGGAGCGCAAAAAGACTGAAGAAAACATTAGACAAATGAAAGACCACTTGCAAAACATCATAGATAGTGCATCTGAATTGGTTCTCGTTGTGGATAAGGATTTCAAAATCTCAACATGGAATAAGACTGCAGAGATCATTACAGGTTATAAACGACGAGAGGTAATTGGAAAATCACTTAAGTCATTGAATTTATTTGATAATTTTAATAGCGTAATTGAATTTTTGGAAAATATACCTAAGAACAAAATCACTCCATTTAGTGAACTGATTTTAAGAACAAAGACCGGTGCAAAAAGGCTATTACAAGTATCATATTCAAGTCTGAAGACCGAAATTGAAGATACGAAAGGCATTCTTATCATGGGGAAAGATATAACGCAAGAGAGTGAAATGCATGGGAAACTAATACTTGGAAGTAGTTATATAATAACCGATAAGACAAAAGATTCTGCAATACACCTGTTCAGAGATTTAACGGTGTCGGGGTATAATGGTTTATTTATCACGAGAGATTCTCCTGAAACTATCCAAAATATTATCTTCTCCTTAGAAAACGTCGAGGCAATAATGCTAAGTCAAGAAAAAATAGGCAGATTTGAACATGTTATGGATCTCGACGAATTATCAACAAAAATTGAGAGATTTACCGCAACAAACTCTCGACCATTGATATTACTTGATAGAATTGATTATCTCTTAACTAATTTTTCCTTTGACGCAGTTATTAAATCGTTTTATAGAATCAACAACATAATTGCAAGGAATAAAGGTATTCTATTAGTGCATCTTAATCCTTCTGTTATTAATACGAGCCAACTGGCACTTATTGAAGAAGAGTTGAAGCCGTTGCCTAGCCAAAAAATAGATGATATAGAGCTAGAAGATTACTTATATGATGCTCTAACATTTATACATAATCAAAACCAACATAATGTGCTAGTTTCCTTTAAAAAAATCGGTCAAGAATTCTCAATATCTAAGGTAACAACTGCCAAGCGACTAAATATACTTGAAGAAAAAGGTTTGATTTTCATAAAAAAACATGGAAAATCAAAAACTGTACATATTTCTGAAAAAGGAAAGACACTATTATATGGGAGAAAGGTTATTTAAACTATAGTTTACCTGTTTTTAACCTATTTTAAATCAATCTATATATATGAGATATTTGTTCTTATAATATGGGGCTTTTTGGATATCTGTCCTGAAAAGTGAAAGAGTATCTGTAAAGCGTCCGTATTAGATCATCGTGATCTCTACAAAATATTAAGTTATAGTGGAGACATAAATATGCCTAGAAATAGTAGAAAACAAATTGATGCTGATGAAAAAAAGATTATTACTGAACTTCAGAAAAATTCTGGAGATAGCATTGAAAATTTAGCTAAAAATTGTGGTTTTTCCAGACAGAAGGTATGGAGAATCAAAAAAAGATTGGAAGAAGACAAAACAATCTGGGGCTACGCTGCAATAGTTGATAATGAAAAACTCAATATGAATCGATATATCCTCCTTGTTAGATTAAAGCATTTGCCCATAGATAATGAAGTAGAGAAAAACATGGTTGAAATGACCATAGATAAATTGGGATCGAAGATAGGTATCTCTGTTAAAGATAGTTTCTGGATTAGTGGCAATTACGATCATATGGTTAGTTTTTCTGCTGAGAATCTGAAAAAAGCGAAAAAATTCCAGGAAATTTTTATACGCACATACAACAGTAATATCGCTGAACTACAACTGATGGAAAATATCGTTACGATAAAAAAAGATGGGTTTGTGAGTCCTAAGGTTATGGAAACTAAAAAACTTTTATAACCCTCTTTTCTCCTCAAGAGTAAGAGTTTTTAATAATTTATAAATTTATACCCTAGTCTACTCCTGAATTTCGCAAAAAGCAGATAAAACCTATTTTTTCAAAAGATATAGGTTAGAATTTATCTGGTTCTAATGATAGTTTTAAGTTCTGATATGTCCTTTTTAACGCCTTCAAATTCTTCTATTTTCTCCTGTTCAAAGGTTTTCAATATCTCAGATAAATCTGTTGCAGGTTTATAAATATGGACTGGTCTGCCTTTTCCTTTCTTTTTAAGATTCCGTTTTTTTACCCAATTTCTTTTACGCAGTTCCTGCATCGCTATGCTTACTTCTGGTTGACGCAAATCTGCTCCTTGCTCAACATCGGCACATTGACATTCATCAAATTGGGAGACAAATAGTATTGTTTTAGCAAGATTTTTTGGCATTCCCAGCTTAACGAATAACTGAATGGCCTTTTCATCATCATCATCCAACGTATATACTTCTTTTTGTTTCATATTTTCCACCTCCTCATCTTTTATTTTATAACGCATATTTCTTTATAAATATATTCATACAACTTTTCTCTTCAAAATATTAAAATTATCATTTGAAAAATAAGGTTTTAAGTCGATATGTTATATCTCGACAGGCAAAAAAGTTTAAATTCAAATAACCTTTTACTTCGAAAAAAGAGGTATAACATGGTCGAATTCGAAACTATAAAGGCAGAAGAAGTGAAATTTGGAAGCAACAACTTTATAGAGGTTGCTAGAAAAAAAGCAGTTAGTGAGGATGGAGAAAGAGAATTTATATCTATTTCACGGGGCTATTACCTTGAAGATACGAAGAAATGGAAATCATCTATAACTCTTCCAGATGAAAAAGAGAAGCGAGAGAAAATAGCTGAACTGATAAAGGGCCTTTAGTAAAGATGAAAACTAAGGACTATTTCTATTGAGCTAGATAAGAATTTGAGATATGGTCTTTGTCTATGATAATTCATGTCTAGTCAAATATTTCTCAATTGTGGTAAAATTATCAATGCTTAAGTTTTCGGTTTCCGTATCGCTTACATTATCTCTGAATTTCCGTCTTGTCTTTGTGTAAGTTTATCGGTATAAATCACTGTATTTTGTTCTACTTCTTGGGTTCAACCTTAATATCTTCTTTAATATCTGCCAGACGTTTTGCCATTTCTATGTACTGGTTGATATCAGTTTTTGCATTAATCATCAGTTTTGCCCCATCTGGAGATCCTCCGCCGTGCATGCAACCAGGTACACCAGCACCTATTGTAAGCCATTCTATAAGCCGTGCAATCTTTGCCCTTGTCTCCCCAGAACAATTTGCCTTGAGATATTTCTTGAGAAGAGTTCCATATTTGGGATCGTTGAGGTCTTGACAAGACGGTAAACAACCGGTTTCAGCAATGCCCCCAGCAATATCTTGCGTTATACGTTTTGTATCATATGGTAATTTTGCAACATGTATTTTGTTGACATTTGATAGTAGCTGGTCTGGAATCCATACTCCTGATGAATGTTTCTTTCCAAGTGCGCCTGCAGCAACACCCATACCAAAAGTTGTTTCATTGTTAATGATCATCTGGGTTATTTTCTGACGGAAAATTTTTTCAGAAAGACCGTTTGCTCTTGCTATTAGTGCAGCAGCACCTATCATCACGTCTCCTTGGCCTGCAACACATCCACCGATGGCTGCCCGGTATGGTGCAATGAAATTCATAACTGCTTTAAGTGAATAGGCGAACTCTTTACACATAAACACTCGTTCGTTTGGAACAAAGACATCTTCAAACAAGAGGTATGCCTGTGTGATGCCACCAATATCTACAGGTATATCGAAACCTTCTTCTTGTTCTCTGGTATCGCTCGGTCGTCTCGTTTCAACAATAGTGAGATTTTCGATATCTCTCGGGATAACAAAAGAAACAGCATAATCCTTATTTTGTTCCTTATAACCCATGCCTGGTATGACAAAAATCTCATTAGCAGCAGCAACACCACATATCATTACTTTGGCACCTCTGACAACAATGCCGTCTTCCCTCTCTTCAACGACATGCAGACTCATATCGGAATCCTTTTGTTGTACAGGTGATTTCGATCGATCGCCTTTGGAATCGGTAAGCGCACCAGAAATAGTGATATCACGTTCTTGAGCATCTTTTAGCCATTTTTTCATCCTTTTGTGATAATCTGTTCCTAACTCATTGTCCATATCATAGGTTGTAGCCCACATGGCATTGATAGCATTGAATCCTGCACATCTTCCTCCAGTACAAGTACCTGTGAGATTAAACATCAACCGTTTCATACGAACATTTGCTATCATATCTTCAGGACTACCAATGATAGAAAGATATCGCACGATCTGTTTTCCTGTCAAACTAGATTTGGTTGTGAGAATATCGTTATATTCTGGCTTCTGCGCTGCATCAAATATCTGAGCGTGACCATTCACAGTTCTTCTCGTAACAGGATGTGTTGTTACATCCTCTATTAGCTCGCTGAACTTGTAAATATTTGGTTTCATTTTCTTTAAACTTTCTTTATATTCTTTAGAAGTTTTCATATTCTATTTCCCTTTCATTTTAAATTCCCGTTTTGGCTAAGATAACCTATTATCAATTATCAATGTGAGAATACCCCGTTTCCGAGTTCTGGCTAGTAATAGTGGTTTATTATATTTATTTTGTTACGCTGTTTTGTGTAATAAAACAATTTGAAGCATATTGTTACAGATGTTGCAATAAAATTTACTTGGAAAGATGTTTAAATTCTATGTCGCAAATGCTGAAATATTTTTACAGAACATTTAAATAGAAAAGGTATTATAGGAGATGATAGCTTTAAGTTTGGGGTAAAATATATGAAATATAGCTTTTGTAAAAAAGGTATTGCAGTAGGAATTACAATCCTATTTTTTGGCGCAAGTATTGTATCAGGTATTTATCTCGAGAGCGACAATAACGAAAAGCTTACCGTTTTAAGTCAAAATCCAAGCACTATGACCGTTATTGATGACAACTATAATGATTTGTATACTGAACTGTCTAGAGAAATGAATATTTTAACAACTAATTCTAAAAGCTACTATAAATCAGAGTATTTTGTTTCTATTGATCAGGCTCAAGAATTGATTAAAATAAAAAAGGCTGTATTGATAGATGTGCTGGAGGAGGGTAAGTCAGATTTTGTTGAGGGGTCAATGCCAGTTATGCTTGAAGATCTGGAATGTGGAAGCTGTCTGGAAATCAAGCTCCAAAGTTATGACAAAATAATTGTTTATTCAAAAAATATAGAACTTAGAACTCTTTCATCAGAAACTTTGAGACAAAATGGCTATGTTGTTTATGAACTTGAAGGAACGCCTTCCTCTAATGATTTCAAATTAAGCAATAACCATGATCAGAGCAGTGAATATATCAAACTCAGTGTACAAGATGAAAGTCATAAAAATATACAACTAAGTGGTACCTCTGCTATGGTAAGCGCATATGTGCGTCAGGGCCGAATAAAGCGGATTTATGGTGAGGCTTTTTCTTATGGCGAAAGCCCTGAGGAGAGTGCCGAGAATTTTCTTCAGGCCAATGCTTACCTGTTTGGCGTGGATCCATCTGACCTAGGCGACCGATATCTCCAACCGATTATGTACAACCGTGATACCGGCGAATACAAGTTCACGGGTGTCAACTATGTACAGTATAAAGAAGGTATTCGTGTCTTTCGATCACGACTTATATTATTGGTGAAAAACGTGGAGGGATATCCACTGGTGCTAGCTTCAGTCGATCTGCGGGACCTCAGTGGGTTCACACCAGAGATTGAGCAGGATAAATTAAACCTTGAAAAGGGAATTAATAGCGCTTTGACGATGTCGCCAAGTCTAGTTCACTTTACACAACCGGAATTGGTAATCTGGGCCGGCATAAATGATATGATTGTTCAGCCCACATTGGCATACAGTTTCATTGGTGATAACGGGTATCAAAATGGCGATAGTTCCCCTGAGAAATACCTATTCGTCACTAATGCAGAAACAGGCGCTATCTTATACACTGAGAATCTCATTATTTTTGTGGATGTAACTGGGAACGTACAAGGTAAAGCAACACAAGATAAAGGGGCAGATATCTGCGAGAACGAGTTAGCAGAAGATTTGATGTGGGCTCGTGTAAACATCGGTAGTACTGTTGCATATGCTGATGCAAATGGGGATTTCACGATTCCTAACTCAGGTTCTTCCTCGGTGACCGTTGAATCTCGACTTTGGGGACAGTGGTTTAAGGTTTCTAATCTGGCAGGGGCAAACACAGTACTATATAACACAGTAACGCCCCCAGGTCCAGCTAATTTTATGCATAACAATCTAAACAATGACGAGTACAAACGAGCTGAAGTCAATGGCTATCTCCAGGCCAACATCGTACGTGATTTCACACTCACCTATAATCCAAGTTATCCAGGCCTGCAGCAAAATGAATTCCCGGTTAACGTAAATTTTAACGACAATTGTAATGCGTTCTACGATTACAGCTCGATTAACTTTTTCACATCAGGAGGTGGATGCCCTAACACTGCCTTTTCAACTATTGTCCATCATGAATATGGCCATCATCTAGTATCGATGGCTGGTAGCGGACAAGGACAATATGGCGAAGGTATGGGTGATGCAATGGGTGTGCTCATTTTAGATGAATCTGGAACAGGTTGGGGTTTCTTAGGCGACTGTAATTCACCTCTTAGAGACGCTGATAATGATATACAGTACCCGTGTAGTGGAGAAATTCATTATTGCGGACAGTTGATTTCTGGTTGTATCTGGGAAACTCGTAACGAATTGGAGATTACTAATCCATCTACTTATATTGACATTATCAGCAACCTAGCAATTAACGCTATGCTATTGCACACCGGTAGCATGATCACTCCAAGTATTACTATCGATTACCTGGTTTTGGATGACGACAATGGTAACATCTATGATGGGACACCACATTACTGGGAAATTGCGACTGGTTTTGGCGAGCACAACATGGATGCACCTCCTCTAGCTCTGCTTGCTTTCGAATTTCCTGATGGAATTCCTGAAATAATCTCTCCAGGTGGGGGGACCACAGTGAGAGTAAATGTTAATGGAGTAGCAAGTGTACCAGAACCAGATACGGGGGTTTTACACTTAGACAACGGTTCTGGCTGGGAGGAAATCCCAATGACAGAGATTGAGCCGAACGTTTATGATGCTGTTTTCCCTGGAGGCGAATGCCAAAGTCAAGTTTCTTTTTACTTTTCAGCTGAGACAACAGATGGGCAAATCCAATTATGGCCACCAGGAGCACCAAACGAATGGTATAATGCTGTTTTTGCTTACGATATTGATATAATAATAGAAGATGATTTTGAAACCGATCTTGGTTGGACAGTAGAAAATGATCCCTATCTTACTACTGGAGCCTGGGAACGTGGTGTTCCTGTTGGTGGAGGTGTCCGTGGTGACCCGCCAACAGACTACGACGGTTCAGGGAAATGCTACCTGACTGATAATAGATATGGTGACTCTGATGTCGATGATGGGATTACGTGGTTGATTTCCCCAACAATAGATCTAAGTGATACCGATAACGCGAAAGTTGGCTATGCATTGTGGTATACCAATGATTTTGGCAATGACCCACACAATGATCTCTTTAAAGTCTATGTCTCAAATGATGATGGCGCCAACTGGAATTTGGTTGAAATAATTGGACCTGTGACCTCTTCAGGATGGAAAGAAAAAAGCTTTATGGTTGGAGAGTTTGTAACACCAACTAGTCAGGTCAAAGTTCGCTTCGAAGCCTCAGATCTTAATGCTGGTTCTGTTGTAGAAGCAGGTATTGATGCTTTTAGTATTACTGTTTATGATTGTGAACTGCCACCGCCTCTGATACCTGATTTAACTTGTGAAGGTGATCTGACTTGGACCAATGTAAAACCAGGTGAAACAGTAACAACTATCATATTTGTAGAAAACATTGGTGAACCAGGTTCATTGCTTGATTGGGAAATCTGTGAATGCCCAACATGGGGTGAATGGACATTTACTCCTTCTAGCGGAGATGATCTAACCCCTGAAGATGGATCAGTTACTGTAGAAGTGGAAGTTGTAGCACCGGATCAACAAAATCTAGAGTTTACTGGCGAAGTAAAAGTAGTTAATAGAGAAAATGGTAATGACTTCGATATAATACCTGTCTTACTTAAAACACCAAGAAACAAAGTTATCAACACGTTATTCCAACGGTTTTTGCAGCAGTTCCCAAATGCATTCCCAATACTAAGACAGCTACTAGGACTATAAACCCATCTTAATTCTTTTTTTTCTTTTTTAATTCCCATTCACACCATAAATCATCTGGATGACGATCTGGTGGACAAACTTTACAATCAACTTCAATATTGGGATTAAACTCCTTTGTAAAAGATTTTAGGAAACCCCACCTGACAGGTTTACAACCAAACTCACTAAGGCCTCTTTTTATTCGTGTATTTTGAACACGACACTGTATATTTCTAACAATTGCTTTATCTTTTTCAACAACGATTTCTTTATCTTCAAGATCGAGTGCCCAACCTGAAAGACGAAGTCCTTCTATCATAGAAGGAATATCACTACCTGAAATATTAAAAAGCTTTTTTAACCTGCGTGCTTCAATCTTTCCCATGATTTCCCAGACTTTTCTATCAATCTCGGTGGCAGCTTCTTTACCAAAAGTATTTTCAATTTCAAGGTAATACAATCCATCAACAGCCCATAGATTCCGGAGATGGAGAAAAATAAAATCCGCAATCTTTTCTTTTGGAATCTCCTCAATTAGTTTTCTATCTTCATCTCTTCCCATTTTCATATACCTCCAGTTGCACACAATCTAACCAATAGATAAAAAGATAAAAATGAGTTTTTAACCCATCTTCTCTTTAACCATATTAGTTAATTTCGGAAGAATCTCATAAAGGTCTCCTACAATGCCATAATCAGCAGATTTGAAAATTAATGCCTCAGGATCTTTATTGATTGCAACAATTATGCTTGAATCACGCATACCTGCAATATGCTGAATCTGACCACTAATGCCGACAGCAACATACAACTTTGGTTTAACCTTATGGCCTGAAAGCCCTATCCAATGATCCTCAGACAGCCACTTTAAATCAGCAGCAATAGGGCGACTGCAACCAACAGTTTTACCTTTTAAAACCTCTGCCAGTTCACTAACCAGTTTTATATCATCCTTACTTTTAAATCCACGACCACAAGATACGATAATCTCTGCATCTTCAACATTAACATCGCCTGTCTGCATTTCTTGGACTTTCAATACTTTGGATGCCGATTTCTCTACATCAAATTTCTTTTTAACTATGTCCCCTGTGTGCTTATCATCTTTTGCTAGTGGATCAAAAACCTTCGATGGAATGGTAACAATATTTGGTTTCGAGTTGAATTGTTCCACGGCTATTGCATTGCCGCTGTAAACAACACGTTCAACAGTCAACTTCTTATCCTTCAAATAAAGATTCGTACAATCAATCACACAACCTGCATCTAGTCTGCCTGCCAGACGAGAGGCGAGATCTTTACCGTTCTTATTAGAGCCAACTAAAACTATCTCAGCTCCGGTCTCTTTTAGCACTTTCTCTAAAATCCCTGCATATTCTTCCGCTTTAAACGAATCTATGTCCGTCTCAGCAATAAACACCTTGTCAGCTCCATGAGATATATATTCCTTCGCCAGTGCATCGTCACTCTTTCCTACAATTACTGCAGTAACATTTTTACCAAGTTCCTTTGCAAGTTCACTGCCTTTGTTTAGTAATTCAAGGGATAGATTTTTATTATCCGAAAATACAAGCACCATCTTCTATCACCTCAACACTCCTTCTTTAGCAAGACTATCAACAAGTTTCTTCACTGAGTCATCAACATCATCTTTATAGACAATGTTTTTTCGCTCCATGGGAATGCCCTTTAGTTCAAGTGTTTCAACTTTAGGTTCCAAATCCTTTGTAAGCGAGTCTGCGCTCCATTCATTAATAGGTTTATTGGCCGCACCAAGGATCTGCATAAGACTTGGCAAACGAGGTTCGTTAATCTCCTTTGTAACAGTGATAAGCACGGGATAAGATGATTCGGTTGTCACTGACTTATCACCCATATTTCGCACAGCAACAGTCTTGTCTTTTTCAGCGTTAACATTTTGAGCATATGTAATCTGGGGCATGTTTAGCAAACCTGCTAACCTGGGTCCAACTTGTCCAGAAAACATATCAATCGACGCTTCACCACATAGTACGATATCGTACTCGCCAATTTTCTTTATTGCCTCTGCCAGAAGACTAGAAACAACACGATAATCACATTTATCTGGAGACGAGATCAAAACTCCTTCATCAGCACCCATCGCAAGAAGTTCCTTAATCCCCTCCTTTGCATCACTAGATCCAACAGTCACAACTGTTATCTTACCGCCGTGTTTATCCTTAATCTTTATAGCTTCTTCTATGGCATTTTTATCAATATCACTTATCTTTTGCGGTACTCCCTGTAAAATAGGCTTCTTTGTGTTTGGATCTACCTTCATCTCTGAAACATCAACAACCTGTTTTGCACAAACAATTATGTTCATATCTATTTCGACCTCCTATTCATTTCTTCTTATTTCCAACTCTCTTAACTCCTTCCTTTTTATTTTACCACTCTGCGTCTTAGGAAGTTCTTCTACAAACTCAATCTCACGAGGATACTTATATGAAGCAGCAACACTCTTAACGTATTCCTGAATATCTCTCGCAAGCTCATTCGATGCTAGATTTTTATCATGAAGAATAACAAAAGCCTTAACAATCATGCCACGTATTTTATCAGGGCTAGCAACAACAGCACATTCAAGTACAGCTGGATGCGAAATAATAGTTGATTCAACTTCAAATGGAGAAATACGATTACCATTTGCCATTATGAGATCATCATCTCGGTCGCTAAACCAAAAGTAACCTTCATCGTCCTGATAGAGAACATTTCCAGTAAGGAACCAGCCCTTTTTGAAACTCTCATTTGTCTTATCAGGTTTGTTCCAATATTCCTTAAAAAGACCAGGGTCGGTCCGTTTCACCGCAAGGACACCTGGCTCCCCTTGGAGAACAGGATTGCCATCATGGTCAACAATTGCACATATTTTTCCAGGTTGAGGTTTACCACAGGAACCAGGTTTAATCTTTATGCCCTTTATATTTGAGAGATACACCATAATTTCGGTCATACCAATACCATCATGGATATCAAGATTAAATCGCCTTTTCCACTCTTTAATAATCTTGGGGTTAAGTGGTTCACCAGCAGAAATACAATGTCTTAAAGACGAAAGATCATATTTCTTATCAGCATCTTTTACTTCAACAAACATTCTATATACGGTTGGAACAGATGCAAGATTAGTAATTTTATATTTTTCTATCAGTTCAAACCAACGGTCCGGGTCAAACCTTCCATCATAGATAAACGTGGAAAATCCCCATCGCCAGGGATAAAGAAATCCGTTTCCTAGTGGGAAAATCCAGTTGAGATCACCAGTATGAGCTAATATATCATTCTTCTTTCCATGTTGCCAGAAAAGCACACTTGGATCATTACCTGGAACCCAACGATGCAAATGAACGGCACCCTTTGGATTACCATTGGTGCCTGAAGTGTAACAGAAAAACGCCATATCATCACGGTTTGTTGGCTCCATCTCCAGATTTCTAGAAGATTCCTTCATCAATTCGTCGTACGATAGCTGATCACCATATGCCTCATCAACGATTATGATATGCTTCAACGTTGGGCATTTGTTCGTGATTTCGTTTACCTCGTTGACGTATCGCGATGTTGTAATTACGGCCGTAGCACCACTATCATTTATCCGGTATTCTATATCATGTGCCCTAAACATAACACTCGAAGGAATAGGTATGGCCCCTATCTTTACTCCACCAAGAAATGAAACTTGGAATTCTGGAAGATTTGGAAGTCTTATAAGGAATCTATCCCCTTTTTTGAAACCAAGCTTTTTTAGAACATTTCCAAACTTGTTCGTTAGGTTTTTCATCTCCCAAAAAGTAAACTTTTTTGACGTATCTTCAGCGCTCTCCCAATAAAGTGCTACCTTATTTCTACTCTTTGAATCTGCGTGTTTGTCAACAACGTCAACGCCTATATTGTACTTTTTTGGGATGCTCCAGTTCCAACTCTTACACTCTTTTTCGTAATTGAACTCCCCCATTACATCACCTGATGAAAATATTATCTTAAGAGACTGCTAGCAATAACCATCCGTTGAACCTCAGAAGTACCTTCATATATCTCAGTGATTTTAGCATCCCTAAACAAACGTTCAACAGTATACTCTTTAGTATATCCATATCCTCCATGGATTTGTACTGCTTTAATCACAGCTTCCATTGCAGTCTCTGAAGCAAACAATTTTGCCATTGCAGCTTCCTTAGAGAAATGCCCTCCATTATCTTTCACATAAGCAGCGTTATAGACGAGATAACGTGAGGCTTCTATACGAGTAGCCATGTCAGCAATCATCCATTGTATGGCTTGGAATTTTGCTAAAGGCCGTCCAAACTGTTGCCTCTGCTTTGAATATTCAATGCTTTCATCAAGTGCCGCCTGAGCAATACCAACTGCCTGTGCAGCAATACCAATCCGTCCACCATCAAGGGTGCTCAATGCAATCTTGAATCCCTCACCCTCTTTACTTAGAAGATTCTCCTTTGGAACCTCCATATCTTCAAATATAAGCTCCGAGGTTTTAGACGCATTTATACCAAGTTTTTCATAAATACTGCCAACCTTATAACCCTTCATATCACTTTCAACAATAAACGCACTAATCCCTTTTGGCCCAGCACTCTTATCCGTTACAGCAAAAAGAATGATGATGCCTGCTTCAGAACCACTTGTGATAAACGTTTTGTCACCGTTTATAATGTATTTGTTCCCTTTAAGCACTGCAGACGTCTGCATGGCTCCAAGGTCTGAACCTGCGTTGGGTTCTGTAGCAGCAAATGCGCCTATTTTTTCTCCCTTAGCCAGAATTGGAAGGTATTTCTTTTTTTGTTCCTCAGTACCATATTTCATTATTGGCCATGCAACCAAGGAGTTATGAACAGAAGTTATGACCCCTGTTGATGCACATTTTCGTGATATCTCTTCAACAACAATCGCGTAGCTGATTGTATCAAGACCAGCACCACCATACTCGGTTGGTATGATAGTTCCAAGAAGTCCGAGTTTTGCCATCTTTTCAAGAATTTTAGTCGGATATTCCTCCTTTTTATCCAGTTCTGCAGCAATTGGTGCAATCTCTTTTTCAGCGAATTCTTTCACCATCTTCTGTATCATTTTTTGCTGATCATTTAACTCTAATTTCATGGAGGTGGGAATAAAATTAGCAAAAATAAACCTTTCTATACTGTATTAAAAGAAAGAAATATAACAAACTAACTAATTAATGGACTGTAATATGTCATTGGAAAAAGGCTACATTCATGTATATACTGGTCTTGGAAAAGGTAAAACAACCTCTGCACTAGGCTTAGGTTTGCGGGCTGCAGGTGCTGGTTTTAAAGTGTATATGATTCAGTTTATGAAAGGACGAAGATACAGTGAGTTGGATTCTGTGGAACATCTTCCGAACTTTACCATTGTTCAATATGGTCGTGATGAATTTGTATCCAAAGAAAACCCCGAGCAGATTGACATAGATTTCGCACGGGAAGGTTTTGCACATGCTCAGGAAATCGTAAAAAATGGAAAATATGATATGGTTATCCTTGATGAGATAAACGTTGCCATCGACTACAATCTTATATCAGTAGAGGATGTGATGAAACTGATTGAGGAAAAACCAGAAAAAGTTGAACTAGTATTAACCGGCAGGTATGCCCCTCCTGAGTTATCAAAGATTGCAGATCTTGTTACCGAGATGCTTGAGATAAAACATCCTTATCAAAAAGGGGTGTTAGCCCGGAAAGGTGTTGATTACTAATTAAGAGGACTCGTATATGTATGAAAAAAAAGAATTAAACAAAATAAGAGATAAACGAGTTGATTGGGAAGAAAACTGTTATTCAAATATGGCAAAAGAGTACCCTGAGCGTAAGATTAAGTTTGAAAACTTGTCAGCTACTAAGATAAAGAATGTCTACACTCCAGAGGACATTGCACATCTGGATTATATTAAAGATATGGGTTTTCCAGGGGGTTACCCGTTTCTTCGTGGTGTCTACTCGACAATGTATCGTGGTCGTTTGTGGACGATGCGCCAATTTGCTGGGTTTGGCAGTGCAGAGGAGACTAATCAGCGATACAAATATTTGTTGGAACATGGCGAGACTGGTCTGAGTGTAGCGTTTGATTATCCAACATTGTATGGCTATGATACTGATCATCCACTTGCTCGTGGTGAATTTGGCAAATGTGGTGTTGCGATTTCTTCTCTCCAAGATATGGAGATTTTGTTTAGTGAAATCCCAATTGACAAGGTAACAACCTCTATGACGATCAATGGGCCCGCTGCAATCGTATGGGGCTTCTACATCGCAAATGCTGAAAATCGTGGCATTGGTAAAAATACGATTGGTGGAACCATTCAAAATGACATTTTGAAGGAATATATTGCTCAGAAATCGTTTATTTTCCCGCCAGAGCCTTCTATGCGTTTGATTGTTGATACATTTGAATATGGATTTAAACAGGTTCCGCGCTGGAATACGATTAGTATTAGTGGCTATCATATTCGGGAGGCAGGTTCTACAGCCGTCCAAGAACTTGCATTTACATTAGGAGATGGACTGGA
Organism: Thermoplasmatota archaeon; assembly: GCA_030619765.1. Taxonomy (GTDB): domain Archaea; phylum Thermoplasmatota; class E2; order DHVEG-1; family DHVEG-1; genus JAGLML01. Next base: position 57,030 of record JAUXAU010000002.1, on the reverse strand, counting down.
ATATGTGAAATCTGCGATGGAGCGAGGTCTTTTAATCGATGAGTTTGCACCGAGATTAAGTTTTTTCTTTAATGCACATAGTGATTTTTTTGAAGAGATTGCAAAATATCGAGCCGCTCGTAGGATTTGGGCTAAAGAACTGAAAAAATTGGGAGCAAAAAAAGACCGTTCTCTTATTATGCGTTTTCATACCCAGACTGCTGGATGTTCCCTCACTGCTCAACAGCCTGAAATTAATATTGTACGCGTGACAATGCAGGCTCTTGCAGCGGTTCTAGGTGGTACGCAATCTCTTCATACGAACTCAATGGATGAGGCATTAGCGCTCCCATCTGAAAAAGCGGCAAGAATTGCTCTAAGAACTCAACAGATAATAGCTGAGGAGAGCGGAGTAACAGATACTATCGATCCATTAGGCGGTTCATATTATATTGAATGGCTTACAGATAAGATAGAGGAAGAAACTTACAAGTATTTTGAAAAGGTCGAACGGTTTGGTGGTGTTATTTCGGCAATTGAAAAAGGTTTTTTTCAACGTGAAATAGCTGAAAGTGCATATAAATATCAGAAGGAGATTGATGAAAAAGAACGTACGATTGTTGGTGTTAACCAGTACAAGATGGACGAAGAACTATCTGTTCCAATTTTGGAGATGGATGAAAAAGGAGAACACCGTCAAATAAACAGATTAAAGAAACTTCGTAAGGATCGGAATCAATCAAAGTTTGATAGAAATCTTAAACGTCTTAAAAAAGCAGCTGAGGGAGTTGAAAATCTTATGCCATATATCCTTGATTGTGTTCATTCCTATGCTACATTAGGTGAAACATGCGACGTTCTAAGGGAGGTTTTTGGAGAATATAAAGAACCTGCAATATATTAAGGAGGATGATTTGTTATGAAACGAAAGATTAGAGTGCTGATAGCAAAACCTGGCCTTGATGGTCATGATCGTGGCGCTAAAATTGTTGCCCGTGCTTTACGTGATGCTGGTATGGAAGTAGTGTATACTGGTCTGCATCAGACTGCTGAGATGATTGTGAAAACTGCAGTTCAAGAGGATGTCGATGTTATTGGTCTTAGTCTGTTGTCTGGAGCACATATGACCTTGTTTATGGACGTTACTAGACTTTTAAAAGGGAAAGATATGGAAGATGTCTTGGTCGTAGGTGGCGGCGTCATCCCTGAAGAAGACATACCTGCACTGAAGAAAGCAGGTATCGCTGGTGTTTTTGGACCTGGTACCCGCATAGAGGACATTGTTGAATTCATTAGAAAGAATGTGAAACGATGAATGATATTGCGTCCAGGGTTTTGAAAGGTGATCCTCAATCAGTTGCTCGGTTGATTACGCTTGCCGAAAATAATTCTCCTGAAGCGATTGGTGCGATGAAAGATATTCATCTGCATACTGGTGATGCTCATGTGATTGGTATCACCGGTGTGATGGGAAGTGGTAAGAGTACATTGATTTGTGAACTTACTCGCGAATATAGAAAGCAAGGATTGGAGGTTGGTATCATTGCTATTGATCCAACCAGCCCATTTAGCGGCGGTGCCTTGCTTGGAGATCGCATTAGAATGATGGAGTTTGCCACAGATAATGGTGTTTTTATTCGGAGTATGGGAACCCGCGGAATGCTTGGAGGCTTAACTACTGCTGTGTATGATGTCGTGGAGATCCTTGATGCCGCTGGGATGGATATTGTAATGGTTGAGACTGTCGGTGTTGGTCAGGCTGAGGTTGATGTGATAAAGATTGCCGATACGACGATTGTTGTCTTGGTTCCAGGTCTTGGTGATTCTATTCAGATGATTAAAGCAGGTGTTATGGAGATTGCTGATATTTATGTAGTGAATAAAGCTGATCGATCCGGTGTTGAACAGACTCTTGCTGAGGTTGAAAGTCTGGTTGATATTGCATGTACAAATAGAGATAGAAAAACACCTGTTCTTACAACTATATCTAAAGAAAGCAAAGGTGTTGTAGAGCTCATCGATGAAATCGACAAGCATAAGAAATATCTGAAAAAAAGTAAAATGTTTGAAGTTCAACGAAGGAAACGATATGAAGCTGAGCTTGTTGAAATCATTAGGAAACGACTCATGAACTTTATTTTTGACGAATCAAAATTTAAAGGTAAAATTGAATCATTAATTGATCAGATTTCTAACAAAGAACTTGATCCTTATACAGCTGCAGACGAAATACTGGGAAAGATTCTAAGGTAGACGTATTATTTTCCTTTGAACACTGGTTTTCTCTTTTCCAAAAAGGCTTTCATGCCCTCTTTCTGATCATGTGTGGAAAAACCTGATGAAAAATATGATATTTCTAATGAGCGAGCTGAATTTAGATCAATATCAATGCCTTTATTGACGAGTGCTTTGATAAAGGCTGTTTGTACCGGTGATTTACTTGCTATCTTACCTGCTAGTTTCTTGACCTCCTCCATCAATTTTTCGTCTTCAACAACCATGTTTACAAGTCCAATGCTATGTGCCTCATTTGCGTCAAGATTGCGGCCTGTTAAAAGAAGTTCTTTTGCCTTCATTCTCCCGACAAGCCTTGGCAATCGCTGCGTACCTCCAAAACCAGGGTGGATGCCAAGATTAATCTCAGGTTGTCCAATCTTAGCGCTAGCTGAGGCAATGCAGACATCACATGCCATTAGAACCTCACATCCACCACCAAGTGCAAATCCGTTTATCGCTGCAATGAATGGAAGCCGTGAGTTTTCAATCTTTGTTAGCATGCCATGTCCCATCTCTGCAAATTCTTTTGCTTCCAATGGCGTCATATTTGACATCTGTTTTATGTCTGCTCCCGCAATAAATGCTTTTCCCTCACCGGTGAGTATTGCGACTTTTATGTTTTTATCTTTTTCTAATTCTTCAACAGCCTTTGAAAGCTCTATAATTGTATCTTTGTTTAATGCATTCAACACATTAGGCCTGTTAATCTTTATAGTACCAATGCCATCTTTCTTCTCGACTACAATATTCTTAAACGCCATACCTAGATCACCTACTATAATCATAGAAACCTTTACCGGTTTTTCTCCCTAACTGACCTGCTTGAACCATCTTTTTAAGCAACGGGCAGGGCCTATACTTGGAATCATTAAAGCCTTCGTAAAGTACATTCATAATATCTAGACATACATCTAGACCGATGAGATCTGCAAGTTCTAGCGGACCCATTGGATGGTTCATACCTAGCTTCATTACGTTGTCAATCGATTCAGCAGTTCCCGTTCCATCCATAAGACAGAACACTGCTTCGTTTATCATCGGTATAAGCACACGGTTTGATACAAATCCAGGTCCGTCATTCACCTCAACAGGTATTTTTCCCATTTTTTCTGCAAGTTCTTTAATAAATGCTGCAGTTTCATCAGACGTTTTAAGTCCCTTTATAACTTCTATTAGTTTCATTATAGGTACAGGATTCATAAAATGCATACCAATAAAATGTTCAGGTCTACCTGTAACTGAAGCAAGATCAGTTATAGGAATGGTTGATGTGTTCGACGCGAAATATGTCTCTTTCTTACAAATCTTATCCAGATCCTTAAACAATGTCTTCTTTACTTCTACATTTTCAAAGATCGCTTCAATGACGAGGTCAACGTCTTTGAGATCTTCAAGTTTTGTAGTGCCTTTTATATGCAAAAGAATTGCCTTTTTTTCTTCGGCAGTTAATTTCCCTTTCTCAATGCTTTTATCAAGAAAACGTTCAATTTTACTCAGTCCTTTCTTGACATACTCATCTTTAATATCCCTCAAAATAACGTCAAAACCTGCTTTTGCAGCAACTAGAGCGATACCATGCCCCATCTGACCAGCACCAATAACGCCTATTTTCTTAGCCTTCATTAAAAAACCTCCTAATTTACCTTTCAATGATCATGGAGACGGCATTTCCTCCTCCAAGACAAATCGTAGCAAGACCTCTTGTTTTCTTATACTTTTTCATTGCATACATAAGAGTAATCAGTATCCTTGATCCACTATTGCCAATTGGATGGCCAAGTGCAACTGCACCACCGTGTACATTAAATTTCTCCTTGGGAATACCTAGTCCCTTCATAACCGCTACAGAAGCAGAAGAAAACGCCTCGTTATGTTCAACTAAATCAATATCATCGATACTGAATTTCATCTTTTTCAAAAGACTCTTCACACCAGGAATAGGAGCTTCCATCGCATATGCTGGCTCCACACCACTCGTGTTATATCCTTTAACTGTTGCAAGTGATGTAATCCCCATTTTTTTTGCTTTATCTTCACTCATAACCACAACCGCAGAGGCACCATCGGTAATTTGTGAGGCGTTTCCTGCGGTAACCACACCGTCCTTCCTAAAAAACGGTGGTAGCTTAGCAAGTTTCTCTAGTGTTGAATCTTTTCTAATTCCTTCATCCTTGTCAAAAACAATGGGGTCTCCTTTCTTCTGCTTAATCTCTATCGGTAATATTTCATTCTTAAAGCTGCCGTTTTCAGTAGCCTTCGCAGCTTTTTGATGACTCCATAAGGCAAACTTATCACAGTCTTGTCTAGTTACATTGTATTTCTCAGCTACGACCTCTCCAGTATTACCCATATGAAAATCATTATAAACATCCCAAAGTCCATCTCGGATCATTAGGTCAATAACTTTTCCATCAAACAATCGGTACCCAAAACGAGCTTTTGGAAGTGCAAATGGACAATTAGTCATACTCTCCATCCCACCAGCAACAACAACATCTGCATCTCCACATTTGATAGCCTGAACAGCTAATACCACAGCCTTAAGTGATGAGCCACATACCTTATCAACATGAAAAGCACCGACTTTATATGGTATACCAGCCGCTATTGCAGCTTGTCGTGCAACATTCTGGCCAAGACCTGCAGGGACAACATTACCCATAATTACTTCATCGACATCAGTTGGTTTTATACCTGCTCTCTTAACAGCCTCTTTGATGGCCATACCACCAAGCTGCGGAGCAGAGAAACTTTTCAAACTACCCGCAAATTTACCCTGTGCCGTTCGTACACCTGAAACTATTACTGCTTCTTTCATAGCTATTCCTCCTCCAAACAACAAGAATCTAGCAAAGCAATCAGATTTTGATTTAAATTATTTTCCAATACATAATCGTAAATGGAAGCATTATATATGTAAGTAAAAATAGGCGATTATACAAACCTTTATAAATCGAGTCAAAACCGTTGTTCACATGCTTTTTTTAACCAATAAATCGTGATAACAATCAACAGATAATTTCTCCTTAGGTATATCTTCAATCAAACAAAGAAATTCATCATAAGATTGTACACGATCAGTTCAAAGATGGAGGGCAATAATTTGGTTTACATGTAGAAAAACCTATTATGAAAAATCTACCATGGTATACAAATCGTAAATTTTCAACTAAAAGTTGCGCCATGAGAAAAGGAGGGATAACCCAATAACAAATTGTTTCATTTGCTGTTTCTGGAAAAAAACCAAAAACAAGATATAATCTCCTATCTACTGATTCTGAACCTCTTTCTTCTACAATATCGCTATTTAAACCTGCTGCTATGGGAATCATACTTATGAAAAGCAGGCAGACAAAAGCACTTACTATTATTCTGTTCATGTACCTCCTCCTATATATATCTGGTAAAATTGTAATAAAATACTTAAATTTAAATGTTTTGTATAAAAATATCATTGAAACTTTGTTTTGTATTATCCCAATCTAAGTCTTCCATTTATTATAACTGTTCTTTTCCATGAAATCAGGCTTTGAAAAGGGAAGCTTACATCGAGAAATAGAGATTTTATTTTTTTACAAGATGTATTTAGAGTATATTGGATGATTCGAATCCTCATTAATAACATGAAACACTGTTTCTGTAATCTCCAAGATTTCTCTAAATTTTTCTCCATGTAAATCCTGTAAAATCTCTTCTAGATCTATTTTTAAAGATTCATTCATTGAAGAAATAACCAAGATATATCTAACTAGCCACACAGCAAGTTTTTGAGCAAAGTTTTTATCGTTTCTCTTAGCTATATCTTTAAAAATACTTGTTTCTAGAAGTTCGTCAATTAACTCTTTAATAGATATACCTTCATCTTTTCCTTTCATCTTTGCCATCTATTTAATTCTCCACCACTACCTAAACTTAATTTTTCAAAAAATATTATATATAATTATCTAGGGAAAATTTCAAAGTGTAAATGGTTCAATTTGCCAAAATGTCTTTTATAAATTTTTACAGGCAAGTTTATTGTTATTAACTCTTTTTAATAATACTTGTCACAGGATAAACAATAGAAAAAAGCACTTTAAACAATTGGTATCCATAATCTAATGTCGTTACTATTTTAATAAATTTCTAATCCACCACGGAAAAATCCAATTACAAATCCGAGAACCCCAAGCGGTGTTTCATACATCCGTCCAATATATAGGAAATCTCTAAATGCTACTCTCTGAAAATTAACTACCCCCCAAGTCCTTTCAGTTGGAGTAAATTCAATATAATGTAGTCGGATAGCTATTGCATTACTGATATGTCCTGTCTTGATACGACGAAAGATCCATCCTCTAAGCCAAACTCGACCAACAATATCAGGAGTGGGAGATTCTCCATTCACTGATTTTGATTCAATTTCCTCTGCAATATTATTATTTAATCCTGCTGCAAGGGGGATTGTAGATAGCATTAACGTACATACAAGTAAGGCTGTAATTTTCTTATTCATTCTTTTCAACCCCCATTAAGAATATTAATTCATGTTATATAATAATACTACCTTATTTAAAACTTTCGTCAAAAAAGTATACAATAATCACAACAAAAGATTAATTCATCGTACATACTTATCTGTTCAAGATGCCAAAGGAAAATTAAGATATGTAGATATATTTGGATTGAAAATTCATAAATGATATGCAGAGAAAAATAAAATTAAAGGCCGCAGTCATAAAAAAATCCAAGATGTTATTTATTGGAATCTTACAAAAAAACTCTGCCTAATCTCTTGTTTTCTTTCCTTCTACCTTAATGCTAACGACTATATTTCCTATCTCTTTTAATTCCTCTGATGCTATATTTATCTTTTTGATAACTGCTTTTGCAGTTGGATCATTAGCCATAAATTCAATGGGAAAGGATGTTTCATCTATTACATTTACATCCTGGAAACCTGCCTCTTTTATCGCTTCTAAATACTTATCTTTCATTATTGCGCCTGAAATACAACCAACATATGCCTCAACAGATTTTTTTATAAAATCTGGAAGTTCTTTTAACAAGACAATATCTGACACCATCAGCCTTCCACCAAGTTTTAACACCCTAAAAGTTTCTTTAAAAACCTTTGCTTTATTAGGTGAGAGATTAATGACACAGTTCGAAATGACTACGTCAATGGAATTATCGGCAGCAGGTATATCTTCAATCTCTCCAAGCCTAAATTCTACATTTTTATAATTGCCTTTTTCGGCGTTTTCTCTGGCTTTTTCAATCATTTCCGACGTCATATCCACGCCGATGACTTTCCCATTCCTCCCAACTTTATTCGCTGCAAGGAAACAATCGAAACCAGCACCAGAACCAAGATCAAGAACAGTTTCACCTTGCTGTAGGGATGCTAGAGCAATCGGGTTTCCACAGCCAAGACCAAGATTTGCTCCTTCTGGAGCCGATTTAAGTTCTTCTTCAGTGTACCCTATGTTTTTACTAATGTCTTCTGCCGTGTTAGCACCTTCACAGCAGGGTCTGACAGGACCACAGCAAGGTTTTTTCTTTTTAACTATATCTGCATATCCTTTTCTTACTATTTTTTTAATTTCTTTTTCTTTCATTTTGATCCTCTTAACGGCGATAAATTAACTACGGGCAATATTTAAAAGTTTTTCGTCTGTATTTTAAAAATTAATATTTAATTTCAAAAATCAATAATTCCTTTTCAACCTGTGAAAAATTTTAATAGCCGATGGGAAAATATAAATAGTTAACACCTGTTAATTATTTTAGGGGAAAATATGAAGACAAACAATGGAATGAGTAAAATTATAAGGGCTAGCATAACAATACTCTTGGTGATTTCGCTATTTACCACTATGACAATAGGAGGTTTTGATGAAGAAATTGTCCAAAAAAACAAACGTCCAGCAAATCAACCTTTATTTTTTGCACAAATCGAATTCACTCTATTTGTGGGTGATGGATGTGCCTGTGATCCAATAGAGAATGTACCAATAGTTGCATATGGACTAGATACGGGGCATAACGACTCAAATATTACTAATGAGGACGGATTTTGTGTTCTTGAATTAGAGATTGATTCTAATTATAGAGTTACTATTGATGACGTAAACGAAGAGTATCAAATTATTATGTTTGATTTTCTGGTAGTTGATGATCAAACATTTACATTCCATTTACAAGAAATAGAAGATTCGATATCACATAACTTTCCATTGTTGTACAAGCTATTACAAAGAATCGAAATGTCTATAAAACCTTTAAATTGAGCATTGTTGATAAATGGATTCAAAGCAGGAATTAATCGATAAGGCCTATAGTTTCGCGTTTAAATATGAAGCGGAGTTAGGTAGTTGTCCCCAACGTTTTAGGCTGCAATTAAGTTGAACTATTTATTATGTTACTAACTAAACATGGAAATTATGATCAGGAGAAGAACATAATTATAAGATTAATATTATAATATTAATTCGGTGGTTAATTATGAAACACATGCATTTTTCAGATGTAAAATTAGAAACTCCCAATGTAGAAGGAGCAAAGAAGGTGAAGTTGCGATGGTTAATTAATGAAAAAGATGGTGCTGAAAACTTCGCTATGAGATATTTTGAGATTGAAAAAGGTGGATATACCCCTTTTGAACAGCATTGGAATGAACAAGAAATGTTCATACTTGAAGGAGAAGGTATCCTAATAGATAAGGAGAAGAAGGAAGAAAAACTAATGGTTGGTGATGTAGTCCTCGTTCCATCTATGGAATGGCATCAGTTTGTGAATACTGGAACGGAGATATTGAAGTTTATTTGTGTGATACCTCTAAAGAAATAATTTCAATAGTTGAAAACATTTACTCCCCCCACTTTTACCCTGTTATCTTAGTCTTTTCATCGAAAACCTATGATTCTAAGCAATATGATGTAGAAAGAGGGTATTGTAAAAGGGGTCAGGGAGGGAGGAAAGGAATTAATAAAATCTTTTCCAAAAGGTTTGACCCCCTCTGGCGGGTGTTATATTTCTTTGGTTAATAAAGGTAACTGTTGTGTGATCTCACACAATGTACAAAAATATACATCAATGTAAAAATATACTCGTAAATGAGTTTTAACGCACTTTTGAGTAGATTAATCGTATTACACCAAAAAAGAAAGAAAATGCGTTAGAGGGTTATTTCTGCCTATTATGGAATTAAAAAAGAGAAAAAGAGAGAGGAATTAATTATTGCACTATGGTGAAAATGAATAATTGCAATCCACTATGATATTCAACTACATCATCTGCAATTACACCTATTGCTATTTTCCCAAGTCCAAGGAATATCCCTGTACCTACTGGTTTTGTTTCATCAGGGTCAAGACTTATGGTTTCTCTAACATGTACATTAATCTTGCTGAGTAGACCACCATATACTACAACGTCAACAGGTATTCCGGTTAATGTTTCATTTCCGCTGTTCGTAACTTCTATAGTAGCACCAAGTCCACTCTTGATATTTATTTCAAGGTCAGGCTCTTCACCATCAGTTAATATAAAAGCAACATCTGTAGAGCGCCAATTAATATTTTGGATTATCTTGTCGTTACCATCGGGAGATTCATGCCACCCGAATGTACAGTCGTTGGGACTATATTTTTTGATTATCGACACCCACCCGTTAGACAGATTGCAACATGGATTGAGATCTGCCTCAAAATAATATAATTCAAAGGGACCTTCAGGGAACTCATCAGGATAATCATACATAATACCAGTTGGAGTTATTATCGGCGAAATGTCATCATATGAACAAGACACGTTACCAGGCATACCATCTTCATCCTCAAAGAAAATAATGTCGAAGGTCATACCCTCAGGATTACAAGGATACCAGGTTTCATTCATCCATATGGGAGTCCCACCCCACCAGTGAATGTCACAGATTGGACTGGAAACCTCCCAGAAATCTTCATAAACCTGCCACCCCATCTGTGAATCGCTTATCCAACCATATGGCATGGGATCAACTGGTGGAGATGGGAGCTGTCTAAACATTCCACCACGGTCACCAATGTTTTGATTACTTGAATTATAATCTTGTTCAGTCATTGTCCCTACTGCAGGTAAAGCAGTTGCAATTAACAGCATACATACAAAAATACCTAATATTTTCTTTTTCATTATTTGTTCCTCCCTTAATTAAAAATTTCCTGTATAAGATATAATTATCTCATTTAAATATCTTTCTCATTATATTTATTGCAACATCTGTAACAAAAGTTTAGTGGACTGATTCCATCTCCACAATTACTCTATGGAATTTAGAATTAAAAAAAAAAAGAAAGATATTTAAATAAAGATTGTTAAAATCTAGGTGATTTCGAAAATTTTATCTAAAATCTTTTTGGTTTACGTTTCTGAAAACATTCCTTACAATAGACAGGTCTAGTTCCATCTGGCTTGAAAGGAACTTCTGTTTCCTTACCGCATTCTGCACAAGTTACTTTGTGCATTTCTCTGTTTTCTCCATACATTTTTACAATTTTCCTTTTCGTTCAATTAGAACTTTAAATCAGGTAGATTAAAGATTAGTATTTAAGGATTCCTCATAATATTTTATTACAACAACTGTAACAAATCCAATTATTGTAGGTGGACTGATTTCATTTCTACAGTAATATGGAAGAATTTGAAAAAGCGGGAGCTCATGTTGATAAATGTCCAACTGTATCTGGGAACGCAGCTAGATGGACTGCTGAAGTTATCTTAAATGAAAATTTAAATAAAATGTAAGATGTATAGGTGGAATCCTGTATTATTTTAAATATTAGAGTGAGAGCAGATTATCATAGTTGCTCTCAAATGGGAAAAGGTATATCGTTTAGCTTTTCTAATAACCCATTTTATTCTATCATGTCTATATCTAGTTTGTAATTTTCTTTGTATTTTTCCGAGGATCGGTTTTCTTCTTTTTTATCTTGCTCAAGCTTCTCCAATAGCTCATCTACTTTTTTTACTGCAGATTCATATTTCTTTTTCATTACTTCTTTTTTTACATATTCGTGGTCTTCATCCTCTGTTTCATTTAATGTAGACTCATCCAATAAAAAGTCGTATTCTTTATCGATTTTTTCTTCAATTTTTTTTCCCGAGGGTTTTCCTATTTTTTTCATTAGATTTTCTCCTTTTTATCTCTACTATGCTACCACATAGCGTGTTATTTTCTGACAATAATTGTATATAAACTTAATGTGGTAAAATGTCAAAATGAAAAAAAGTGTCTTTAACCCCCCTATGTTTCTATCTCAACATAGGTTTAAGACATATTACCTTCCAAAACAAGCGAGGACATTCTTTGCTTTTTCCCATGCTTCTTTTGGTTTCAACCCTTCTCGCGTATATTCCAAATATAGTTCTCGGAGTTGCTTTTTGTGTTTGTCTGCCTCCCCTGATTTTACATAGAATGCTATGTCTTTTATCCATTCTGGATCGTTTTCTTTTCTGCCCCTTATTACCTTTTTTTCAATCATTTTGTCCCCTGCAGATTTTCATAACATCCATTTTGCAAGTTTAGGCATGTTATACTTTGTTATTAATGTTATATTTACCTACCGTGCCAAAATGTCAAAATGAAAAAATGTCACTGTAACTATGCCTTTCTTATTGCTTCTTGTCTTTACCATATATTTTAGAAGAAAAAAGGGAGGAAGGCGAGAGGCGGGCACTAAACGCAAAGATGCTGAAAAGAAAAAGAAGTAAGGTTTACTAGAATAGACAGATTTTCTGAACATGCACCCCTCACCAATAATTGTAATTTTATTGTAATTTATAAACATTACGTTTGGTAATTATCCTTTAAAAATATCCTACGAGAAAGATATTGTAAAAAGGGGTCTAGAGGGAGGGAAGAAATGCAAAATATTTTATTTAAAATCATTTCTTTAGTATTAGACCCCCCGTTTAACAGCAGTATATTTCTTTGTTTTATAAAGATAATGTTTTGAGTTTTGGAGTGGATAAAAAGGTGCAGAAAAATGTTTAGTATAAAATAAGGAACAAATACTACAGCGTTATGGTACTGATTTCATTTCGAGATTGCCATTAACCTTATGAAATTAAAACTCATAGGATAAAGATTCTTCTACACCTTCAAGCCATATAATTATAGTTCCTGAATTTTGCTGATATGCCTCTTGCCATTTTTCTTTTAACGGTGAGAGATCAAAAGCCAGTTCCTCAGAACAAATTCCATCACATGGATCATCGTTATCATTATGGGAAAGTACAACTTTTATCTGAACCGGTAAACTCTCCTTAAAAGAAGACGATCCAAAAAGAGAAAATTCGTGCTCCTCACATCCTCCACTATATGACACATTAATTTCTAATATGTCTACTTCAATTCCTATGTTAATAATTTTATATTGGTCTCGTGAAGCATTTTGAAAGAGATCATCATCTAGAATTATAGATTTTTGGTAACTATTATTGTCATCGATTGAAGTAATACAACCACTTAACACGGCATCCAAGAGCAGAAAAGCCATTCCAAGTATCAAAAGTTGTTTTTTCATTTATCTCTCATTCTTTTAGTAAAATTGAAAGAGAGCTCCAATATTTAACATTACAAAGCTATTTGCTTGTCTTTTTAGTTAAGCATATTTCCATTGTAGATACATTAGATGTTCTACCTTCTTCATTGGTAATGCTCTCAGTACCAATTTTTATCTCTTTTAGTTTTGCATCTGTAACAAATCTGTTTCTCACAATTTCTGCAGTGTCTACCGCCGTACTTATCGCCCTGCCTCTAGCTTTTATAACCACCTCGTCAGAACCGCTATTAAACTGAGTTACTACAGCAAGTACATAGCTCATTGGCGGTTTGCTTCCAACATATATTACGTTTTCATCTGTTCTTCTTTCTTCAGTGGTTTCCTTTTTTGTTGTTTCTTCTGCCATAGTCATTCTCCTTCATCAATCTACAATTTTTATAACAATAACATCTATCTCTTTATAAAACTATATCCCTAGAACCCTATATTTTTATCTGTACAGACGGAATTTGTATAGATGAAGGATGCAGATTAACTAAGGCTCAGAAAAGTAGGGGATATTAGAAGTCTTAATTGGGTGGGATCATCTAAGCTTTCGGATAATATGTGCCTTGCAATTATGACAAACACCCTGTGCTATCTCATTCATTGTGGCTATTTTTTTCCCACATGCCCAACAAAGGAAGGCTCCCTCTTTAATTATTTCAATCTTAGATGCCTTGCAATTATCACAATTGCCCAAATCTATCTCATTAATTGTTAATAATTGTTTTCCGCAACCACCACAAAATAGTTTTTCTACTTCCATCGTCTCTTCCTGAGTTATTATTTTGCCTTGAAGGCTATTTAAATATAGCGTGTAAAAATGTCAAAATGAAAATTATACTCTCATGTCCCCCATGTTCATTTATTCATCCCCAAGTTTTTATAGATTTGATAAAGAATACAGTTTTCTTCACCGGAGCACACAACATCAGGAGGAGTTAAACGACATCCGGGTGAATCACGATGTCTGATTCTTGATTTAAAATTACATTCTTCTATCATTTTTTCATCCTCGTAACTGCCGATTCTTATAAAAACATACCCTACAATTCTATATCCCTACTATTGTAAGAGTTTGTTTTAAAAAATGGTTTTTAATGTATTATTGTTGAGATGATGTTAGTACAAAACGGAGATATTATCGTTCAGTATTTCAATATGACAAATGTTATAAGGTGCTTTACTCTTTTTGAAATAAAAAATAACATATATCTTTTAAAGTGACCAGGGGTTACAAAATACAGATTAATGTAATTGCGGAGAAATTACTGAAACAAGATGTAGATGTACTGGAGAACTCAAATCAGTATAATAACGCATCTTATATTACAAATATAACTTTGAGGCAACATTTATATAACGATTAAGCATAACTTGTCTTGGGAGAGATGACGGAAAATCCGTTGGTGTCACTTATAGTTACACACCTTAAAGTATTCGCATTCAATCATTCATTATTTTTAATATCTCCCAACATGTCAAAGAAGGAAGGTTTTTTAAATTTTTATTTTTCCTCCCATAATTTTTTCCCATTCCTTCTTTAGCATTTCTGCCATAGGGTTGTTATTTTTTGTAAGAACTATAAGGATATCTGACTTCAGCTACTACAATGCTACTTCTATTTATTTTGATGCTGATATCGCTTCTATTTTTGCTAATATGATGTATCAGTCTAGGCTTATCAACACCAGTAGGTAAGTGCTAGCTTAAAAAACCTTGCCATTCTCAGATTTTTTCCTTTACAAAATTAACTAGCTGTTCCTTGGTAAAAGGTTTTTGTAAAAAGGTATCTATTTTGCTAGTAGCTAACTTGGAATCAGGCTTCATTGAGAAAAGAGCAGTATTATCACTACAAGGCATTTGGGTATCAATTAGAATCAAATCAAAGTTTCCTTCTTTTTCCATAAGTTCTAACGCCTGACGGCTATTATTTGCAGTAACAACACCTACCTCGTCACTCTCTAGAAAAGATTTTACCTTTTCAAGAATAGCAACTTCATCATCAACTATCATTATAGATTTTATTATTCTCACCTCTACATCAAATAACGCTTATTGAACTTAAAACTTTCTTTTTTAGGAAAGTTTAAATTATATGTATATTTACATCAAACCAGTATGATTGGTCGACAACAAAGTTTCAAGTTATTAAACAAGTATCTCAAAAATGAAAATCTGATAAAGCACTCTCTAGCAGTAGAAGCAATATTAGGAAAAATGGCAAAAAAACTGAATGAAGACGAAGAGCTATGGGCATTGACTGGCTTGCTTCACGATCTTGATTACAATTATACCAAAGATGAGCCAGAAAAACATACAACGCTTACTGCCCAAATTTTAGAGGGGCTGGTACCAAAAGAAGTAATAAATGCCGTTAAATCTCACAATTATCAACATACCATACAAGCTCCTGAAACTTCACTTGATAAATCCCTCATTGCTGCAGATGCGGTTTCTGGTCTTATTATTGCAACAGCACTTGTTGTGCCATCGAAAAAACTCTCTGATGTTGAACTAAAAACACTGATTAACAAATTTAAAGACAAATCCTTTGCAAGAGCATGTGACAGAAGAAGAATTGCACTTTGCGCAGATGTTGGAATAGAGCTTAATGAATTTCTTAAAGTGAGTCTTAATGCCCTGAATAGTATTGCAGATACATTGGGGCTTTAGTTACAGCAACTTTATTTAATATAAGTATATGTATAGAGGGATGATCGTGTGAATAGAAAAAACATCACTAGAAAAAATGGAGACGAAGGAGAATATATACGGCTGCGGTTACCAAAAAAACATAAAAAAGAAATGTTTGCAATTGCAGATAGACTTATGGGCGGATCTAGAATCAATGCTGTATGTGAAGATGGTAAATCAAGGATGGCACGTATACCCGGCAAAATGAAAAGAAGGGCGAGGGTTCGTGCAGGTGATCTGCTTATAATACAACCTTGGGAGATACAAAACGAAAAAGCCGATGTTGTGTATAGATACACGAGAACCCAGGCAAATACCCTTAGTAGAAGAAAAATATTGCCAGAGGAAATTGATGTCTTCTGAGTTTTTTTTAGATGAAAAATGGATTAAAAAGCTAGATCGGCAAACAAGGGTTATAAGCGACAGAATAGGTCTTGATAGAAAAACACTCGATGAGGTTTTTGATAAATCTACACTTCTCAGCCTTGGTAAGCTTATTTCTGATAAGGTAATTGAGTATTTGGATTTTCCAGTCTCTACAGGAAAAGAAGCAAATATTTTTAGAGGCGTTACACCAGATAAAAAATTTGTTGCAATTAAAATATACCGTACTTCTAATCTAACGTTTAAACATATATCAAAGTATATTGAAGGAGATCCGCGTTTTATATGCACCAATAAAACTCGCAGAGGGATTATTTACGAGTGGGCAAAAAAGGAGTTTAAAAATCTAGAAAGACTAAAGAAAGCAAAAGTTAGGGTCCCCGCTCCTATAAAAAAAATTAATAATATATTAATAATGGAATATATAGGGGATTCAGAAAAATCGGCACCTTTGCTAAAAGATGTAGAGTTAAAGGATCCAAAAAAAATATTGGATGAATTACTTACCTTCATTTCACGCATGTATGAGAGAGCGAAATTGGTACACGCAGATTTAAGCGCTTATAATGTACTAATGTATAAAGATAAACCCTACGTAATAGACGTTGGTCAGGGGGTACTCTTGGAACATCCGTCATCACTTGAGTTTCTTAAAAGAGATATTCACAATGTTGTGCAATATTTCAGCAAATTTGGTATAAAAGAAGACGAAAAAGAAATTTTTGAACGCATTATCAAAAAGTGATTTGCATGAAATATCTAAAAATTCCAAAAGAACGGGTTGGTATCCTCATCGGTCATGATGGAGAGACAAAGAAAATGATCGAAAAGATGGCACAGCTACATATAGAGATTGATTCTGTTGAGGGAGAAGTAATAATTGAAGAACACAAGGCAAAAGATCCTCTCCTTGCCTTACAAGTAGAAAATGTTGTGCGTGCCATCGGGCGTGGATTTTCTCCAGAACATGCCATGCGATTATTCAAAGAAGATACCGATTTTTTTATATTTGATGTTCATGACTACGTTGGAAAAAAAGCCACACATGTTAGAAGACTAAAAAGCAGGATCATTGGTAGAGACGGAAAAACGAAACACACCATAGAGAGTTTAACAGGAGCAGATATATCAATATATGGACACACAGTATCGGTTATTGCAGATTTTGAATCAATCGATATAGCAAAAAAATCGATAGATATGCTACTGAGTGGCAGCAAACATTCCAACGTTTATAGGTTTGTTGAAAGAGAAATGAAAAAAATAAGGAGGGGTCAACAGTTTTGATTCTAACAAACAATCTTTTTATAGGGATAACATAACCTGTTTTTCACACCTTTGTATTCTTTTGCACGTCGGTCTATAGGTCAAACAACCCACTCCATGGGTCAAAGTACGATAAAAAATATAGATCATGTAAATAGGGAATCATAGAAGGTGTAATAGATACTAGGATGCTTACAGGAACGAAATTTTTGTAATATTGTTTATTCAAAAGGATTCATTAACGGTTTTGAATCGTTGTTTGTACCACTTGGAATATTATACGGAGTATCACCATAACCATCATTATCTTCATCAATGCCAGTATAATCATCCCAATAATTATTATCCCAGTGATTCACTAGTTCATGGGTTTCATATCCATTAAATCCATGATTTTCAAAAAAATTGTTAAAATGGATTTCATTATACTCTGATGAACAACAAACAAATACACCACGGGTATTATTAATTAAATTATTTTCACTAACAGTATTATACTCGGAAAGTTGAATTCTAATACCGTACGTATTGCTTAAAACTAAATTACTACTAATAGAATTCATATTTGAGCTAGTAGTTAGATAAATACCATTATTAAAACCAACAACACTATTGTTTATAATTGAAATGTTAGATGAATAAACTGCATTAATTCCGTCTAAAAGAGAATTATTACCATTTTTTAGTGTAAATCCTTGAATACTACAATTTTCAGTCATAATCGAAATTAAGCTTTCAATTCCTTCTTCAATATATCTCCCACTAATAATAGTGCTATCTTTACCCTCACCAATAAGCTTTATTGGTTTATTAATAGTCAATGATTCATAAAATGTTCCTTTACTTACATATATAAAACCATTGTCACTTGAAGCATTTATTGCATCTTGAATACTTATAAAATCAGATGTTCCATCATTATTTACATAAATTTTATTTTTTTTAATCTCGGGAGTTTCTTCTACGCATCCGCTAAATACTCCGATTAGGAAAAGAAAAATTATAGCTATACTTGTCACTTGTTTTTTCATTTATTTTCGCCTCAGAATCAATATTTTAATACAACTAACACTTTAAATTTTCCCCTTTCTCAGTGATTTTAATTACCATTCCAATTACTTTCTTTTTCATAATTTTCCCTCAAACATATATAAGCAAAGTAAATATCAATATTTAAATATTTATTTTAAATATAATGTTCGACCTAAAAATAGACATACACATCATACTGATTTCATCTCCACGTTGCTATAGCCCTCCATCGGCTTTCCAACATCTTTTTTCTCTTGTCTCCTGTTTTATCAATTAAATTTGACATTTTTCCATGTTCAAGTGAAAGAGCTATAAATACCTTTTTAATCTCCTTTTTTTATTCACTTTCATACGTCCTTTACAAAAATAACTAAATTTAGTCAAATTTTGCTATTAAAACTTTGGCTAGATATGTTTAGTTATAGAGAAGGATAATTCCTGTCAAGTGTGAAATTATGGAAGATGATCTAACTTTACTAGCTGTTGTTCCTTCGGATAGAAAAAAACTGGAGAACATGGGAATAACAAAACTTGAACAGATTGCAATAATGTCGACAGCCTCTTTAGGGATGGGTGGCAGCAAAGGAAATATGCTTATTCAAAGGGCGCGCAATATCTTAGCAAACGAGAATATAAAAGATATAAAAATAATAAACGAAGACCTTATTGAGATAACAGTCGACAGAACAGATAACGCCGTTGTCAAATCAGTTTTGAATGTACTCGATGTATATTCAGTCGGATGGGGCAATGCAGCACTAAAAGTTGAAGGGAATGTTTTAAAACTTTCAAGAAAATCGCAGGCATTTAACAAAGTTATCAGTAAAGCCGGATCTCTTCAAGAAATAATAGAGTTCAAAAAGCTTGAAGAACGTGAAAAGAGCGGTATTTTCTTACCTGATGAAGAGCTGAGAAAATTTGCCAAGAAAAGGGGTTTTAAGGGTTTTTGGGAAAACGTCTTCCGGGAAATACGTGGCAATGACATAATGAAGAAAATTATTGCAACCAGTATGTTTTCAACATATGAGGAACCAGTACATTCGTTAATAATTGGAGAGCCGGGTAGTAGCAAAACAATGGCAAAGGAAATTATAGGAGAGCAATTTTCTGGTATTACAACTATCGGTGCAAACACGACACGATCAGGACTCGTCTGTCATTTAGGAACAGGCGCTCTTGGTGCACTACCACACTCCAATAAAAAGCTAGTGTTAGTTGATGAGTTCGATAAAATCCCCCGCGAAGACATCGAGTATTGTTATGAGCTGTTATCGAATGGCAAATGTAGTGTCCATTCTGCAAAGCTTCATCAAAATATCGAAAGTAAGTTTATTATGATAGCGTTTGCAAATCCGCGGTCAAAGGTATTTGGGAAACATGCGCTTTCGGACGTCGGCCTATCTCCGCTTCTCACAAGCAGATGTGCTCTTATTGTTAAAGTGCAAAATATTAGTAAGGAAGAAAGAATTGACCTGTTCCATAAAAAGTTCTATGGTGGAGGAGAGATAAAAGAAAAGCACGAATACTATGATCAATGGGTAAAACTAGCAAGAATGCATGAACCGGAAATAACCGCTTCTGAAAAAACAGTAGAAAAATATATACATGATATGAACGAGATTGTTGAAAAATATTATAATACAAGCTTGAGGAGAGACCTTCGTATGTCAGATTATATCAGAAGAATACCATTTGCTATCGCGCGATCATCGTTTTCTTCCGTGGATGATGATGTCGTTCGAGAGGCAGGAAAAATAGTAAAAGAATCGATTGAAACATGGGTGTGATACAATATCTCTTGCAATAGATACAAAAGAAGTTTCCATCATCATCAAGGATTTTATTAAAACATACGTTAATAGTTCAGGATGTAAGCGTATTGTCCTAGGACTATCGGGCGGCGTTGATTCAGCGGTTGCAGCGGTACTATGCAAAGAAGTGTTAGGAAAAGAAAATGTACTTTGTATTTTTATGCCAGATGAAACCACACCAGAAGACGATATAAAGCATTATGAGAGTTTGGTAAAAAAATTTGATCTAAAATCTACGCAAATTAACATAGCGGCACTTGTCAATCAAATTCAAACAGTTTGTTTGGAAAAACCAGATAAAATGGCCTTGGCAAATATAAAAACCAGAGCAAGAATGATTCTCCTTTATGAATATGCAAATAAAACAAAAAGCCTTGTATGTGGAACATCAAACAAATCAGAATTATTAATCGGATATTTTACAAAATATGGAGATGGCGGGGTCGACTTTCAAGCATTAGGTGATCTTTACAAAACTCAAGTATATCAATTGGCAGAATATCTCAAACTACCAAAATATCTTCTTTCTAAACCACCAACAGCAGGGCTATGGAAGGGTCAAACTGATGAACAAGAATTGGGTATGAATTATGAGACTTTAGATAAAATTCTCCATGGATTAGAACAGAAATTAGATATTGAAGAGATACAAAGGATTGCAAACGTAAAAAAATCTGATGTTGAACGGATACGGCAAATGAGAATCAAAAGCCAACATAAAAGGAGAACGCCTCTTATTCCCAAGATAGGATTAAGAACGCCTGGTCTGGATTGGCGCGCACCTGTTCAAGAAGGATAAAAAGATGTTGAAAATAGGGCTTTGATTGAATGGCACTCTTAACCAAGGATGAAGTCACCATAGTTAGTATAAATTATGTACTATGAATAGGTACACGCAAATTAGGCGATTTATGTAAAAAAATTTTATATTTGGAAATATCATAAAAAAACAGCTTTTAAATAAAGAAGGTAAATTATTATCTTTCAACTAATTCATTTTTTTGAATTTAAAACCATATCAATTTCTTGATGAAAGCCTTCTCTACTTTTTATTTCATTTTTCTTATAATCTTTTGGGAGTTTAAAATAAAAAGTTGAGCCTTTTCCTAATCCAGGGCTTTCAGCCCAAATCTTACCACCATGTTTTTCAACAATATACTTACAAATAGATAAACCAAGACCGCTAGAACTAAAATCATGACGGGATTTATCAACCTTATAGAAATCGTCAAAGACGTGATCAATTTGTTCCACAGTCATGCCAATACCAGAGTCTATAATCGAAACTTTAACGAAATCTCCATCATCATGTGCTTTAACTGTAATAGTACTACCATATGGGCTATATCTGACAGCATTATTTATAAGATTACTAAACACCTCGCCCAGTCGTAGTTTATCAGCTTTAATAAAGATATTTTCATCAATTTTGTTATCAACCGTGAACTCCTTTTCGTCACACAGAAGCTGTTGATCTTTGATACTATTCTCAGCCGATTCCCACAAGTGTATATCTTCCATATCAGGCATAGTGCCAGGTGTATTAAGCCGTGAAAGATCGAGGGTTTTAACTACAAGATGCTTTATGTGATCAACGTTTCTATGTAATACCTTGAGTAGTTCCTTTGATTTAGGATCCTTTTCTGTGTTTTCAAGGATAGGTAGTAGGCTTACAAGCGGCGTCAATGGTGTCTTAAGATCATGACTAAGCTGATTAATAAATTCCTGCTTTTCATTTAAGAGTTGTACCACTTCATCTGTCCTTTTTTTGACTTTTCGTTCAAGATTTCTATTCAACTCGTTAAGTTGATTATGTGCCTCTCTTAAATTTTTCTCTACCTTCTCAAATTCTTGTAATACATAAGCTGTGCCTAGCAAAAATACAATAATAACAAGGGCAATATTACTAATAACATTAAAAAGAGTCATATCTTTAATTGCAAAGATATAATATGATTCTATTACTATTGTTAAAAAGATACCTACTCCAATTGTTTTAATTGCTACTTTTTTGATATGGTAGATATGCTCTTGTTTATTTTTTCTAAAAAAATTATCTTTCGATTTTGTAAATTTTCGAAATTTCATTTTCCTAATCTTTGATTGACCGTTATGGTTTTCAATGTTGTCTATTTTCCTCAACTCATTCGCAATTTCAGGTTCATCTCTCATAAGAACCACTTATAAAATAACTTTTTCAAAATCTGTTCTATATGCTTTCGTCTTGAAATAACATCAGGTTTTAGCCTATAACAAACTGGATATCCATTAACCATTCGTTTATCCCATCCAACTTAGCTATGTAAATAATAGAAATATGTTCTTTATATAAAATTGTAACGGGAAATATTGATGAATTGATTCTTATTTTCCATTTTCTCAATCCTCTTATCACGCTTACTTTGCAACTTTACAATACTTATTGGAATATAAATTTCTTCTCGGTTATCTTTTCATATGCATCCTGATATTTTCGTTGGGTTTCCTTAATAACCTCATCAGGTAACTCTGGCGGAGCAGAATTTTTATCCCATCCTGTAGAATTCAGATAATCTCGTACAAACTGCTTATCAAAACTTGGCTGAGACTTTCCAGGTTCGTATTTATCCGCAGGCCAGAAACGAGAGGAATCGGGAGTCAATACCTCATCAATCAGAATTATTTCAGCATTTAACAGCCCAAATTCAAACTTTGTGTCTGCAATAATTATACCTCGTTTCCGTGCATATTCTGAAGCAGTTTTGTATAGATCCAAAGAAAGCTCTTCAAGCTGTTCTGCAACGCCCCCTCCAACGAGTTCTTTCATCTTCTCAAATGAGATATTGATGTCATGTCCAGTCTCGGCTTTGGTTGAAGGAGTAAACAACGGTTCATCAAATTGTTCTGATTCTTGCAAACTACTCGGTAGTTTGATTCCACATACTGTTCCATCTTTTTTATATGATTTCCATGCTGAACCAGAGATATAGCCTCTTACTATGCATTCAATGGGGATAACCTTGGTTTTTTTAACTAACATGGTCCTATATTCAAGATATCCACTGTAATCTCGGAGTTTATCCGGAAAATCGTAAAGTTCTGTAGAGATCAGATGGTTTTTCACAATATCTTCTGTATAATCAAACCAGAATTTAGATAGTTGAGTAAGGCAGACGCCTTTCGATGGTATCGAACTAGGAAGTACATAATCAAAAGCAGATATTCTATCAGTTGTTATTATGAGTAGTTTATTATCTTCAAGATCGTAGATATCCCGGACTTTTCCCCTATTTAATACATTTAAAGGTAAATCGGTTTGCGTCACGATATCAGAAATCATATTGTTCTCCTCGGAGCTCTACGATACCTTAGCCCCTATCTTCACTTTTTTATCGGTTACAACTGTATTATTTTTACTTTTAAGTGGTTTTCCATTGTATACAACCTCTTGTTTGTCTCCTATGGTCATTATCGCTTGTTTGAAATCATCAAATTCTAAAACTGAAACAGGCTCTCTTGGTATTCCTTCTACGAATATCTCTGCTCCTGGAGTTGCATCTTTTGGGTTAAGAAGAGAAATAATCTCTTGTTCATCTTCTGTTGCAAGCAGCATCCCCTTAGATTCTATTCCTCTAATCTTTGCTGGTTTAAGATTTGTTACAATTACAATAGATTTTCCATTGAGTTCTTCTTTTGAGTAACATGGCTTTATCCCTGCAACTATGGATCGCTTTCCAAGAGGGCCAAGGTCTAGCTGCATTACATATAATTTATCTGCCTGTGGATGATCTTCTACATCAATGACTTTTGCAACACGTAAATCAAGCTTTGAAAAAGGATCGGCTTCTTCAACTATATCTTCTAAAATAAATTTTTTAAACAAGGGCACTGGTTTTTCTAGAGGAGTTCCTTCTTTTAACTCTGATAGTGAATCATCCCAGCTCTTGATAGAGTCTGTGTTTCCAAGTATTTTCCATATAACATCTGAAGAGAATGGCAGATACGGTGCCATAAATACAGCTAAAGCCTGAACGAGTTTAATACATATATGCAAAACAGAGCCACATCTTTCTTTTTCATTTTTTATTAGGTTCCACGGTTGATTCTGATCGAAATAAAAATTGCCAAATTGTGCGAGATTCATGGTTGTTCTTAGTCCCTTTTTAAAGTTACAATTACCTATAGAATCCCCGACTTCTTTGTAGGCCTCTTCTATCTTTTTAAGGGCCTTGCTATCGAGATCTTTAAGGTTGCCTTTTTTAGGGATGCTAGCGAAATTTTTCTGGGTAAATGTAATAACTCTATGAACAAAGTTTCCGTATGTTCCAACTAATTCATCATTATTCTTTGCTACGAAATCGTTCCACAACCAATTGGAATCTTTGTTTTCGGGCATATTAATTGACAAGTAATAACGAATTGCATCTGGATCAAATTTCTTAAGAATATCTGGAACCCATACCGCAACGCTTCTGCTTTTAGAAAACTGCTCGCCACTTAAGCAGAGATACTCATTTGCTGGTATATCATATGGTAGGTTTAATGATTCATCATACCCCATCAGTATAGACGGCCATATGATAGAATGGAACGGAATATTATCTTTTGCCAAGAAGTAGTAATGCTTGGCATTTTTGTTTTTCCACCATTCCTCCCATTTTGATGATTCACCCTGTTTTTGGGACCATTCTTTACTTGCAGCAAGATAACCGATAACCGCATCAAACCAGACATAGATTCTTTTATTTTCAAACCCTGAAATAGGTGGAATCCTGCCCCATTCATCTTCATCAAATCGAACATATTTCAAATTTTTTCCAAATTTAAAGGGGTCTTTTATACCGTCTTCTTCAACTATACGAGGTTCTTCATTTTTTTGTTTCCCTTCATCATAGGAAATAAAATTGGGGTCATACCATAGATCTACTTTCGAGTAATCAAACTCTGGTGGTAATTTTTGATCTATGCCATAGAAACCAGAGGAGGCTGGTAAGTAAACACCCCAGCTTAAATCTCTTGTTATTGCTCTATCTTTAAGCCCATCTTTGAGCCAGTTGCGAGTGAATTTAATCACATTCGATTTCCAATGTTTTTTATCTTCTATCCAATCAAGAAGTTTAGATTCGAATTTGCTTAATGCAAAGAATAGATGATCACTTGTCCTAATTATTGGTGTTCCGCCACATAATTTACATTTTACCTTTAATAACTCTTTAGTGTTTAACAGCATTCCACATTCATCACATTGGTCACCACGTGCTTTTTCGTTACCACAATGTGGACAAACTCCTTCGATATACCTGTCTGGTAAAAAACGAGAGCAGTTCTCACAGTAAAAAGCATCTATAGTTTTCTTGTAGATATGTCCTTTCTCATATAATGTTGAAAATATATCTTGCACAACAGATTCGTGGTTCTTCGTAGTGGTACGTGTAAATAAATCAAAAGAAATACCCAGTTGATCCATATTGTCGGTATGTTCTTTGTTGTATCTATCTACTATTGATTGGGGCGTGGTCTTTTCATTTTCTGCAGTAATGGTAATTGGAGTGCCATGCTCATCGCTCCCTGATACCATTAAAACATCCCTACCTTTCATTCTATTATATCTTGCGAAGATATCTGCTGGAAGGTAACAACCAGCTATGTGCCCCAGATGTAATGAACCATTTGCATATGGCCAAGCTACGCCGATGAAGATTTTGTCACTCATGGAAAACCTCAACGTGAATACTAAGCACAACATTTAAATATGACGGAAACCTCTATATTACTATTCAATAATCAACTTAAAGAAAAATGGCACTTAATAAGTAATGTGCTCTCATATTGAGATTCAAATTATTAATTACTCAAGTGGTATATGCAAAATTGTTAGGCAAATGACAAACAAATGCCTATACTCTGCTGTAAAGGCAGAATAAGGTGCTATTTTTTAAAGAGTTGATTTAACGAGGTGAAAATAATGGTAATTGATCCATCAACTACAAAATATATGATTAAGGCTACTATTAAGGCAGATGGGGTGATTGAAAAATCAGATGTTGTAGGAGCGATATTTGGTCAAACTGAAGGTCTTCTCGGAGAAGAATTAGATTTAAGAGAATTACAACGATCTGCACGAGTAGGAAGAATAGAGGTTGAATTAGAATCAAAAGGCGGTAAAAGCGAAGGTACAATAATATTACCTACATCACTTGACAAGGTAGAAACTGTCATCCTTGCTGCTGCTTTTGAAAGTATAGACAGAGTAGGTCCCTGTAAAGCAGTTATTACAGTAAGAGAAGTCGAAGACGTACGAGTATCAAGGAGAAAAAACGTTATAGATAGAGCCAAAGAGCTGCTAAGTGAAGTAATGGAAAAGAGCAAAATTGAAGGAGAAAGTATTGCAGATAATGTTAGACAGGCAGTCCAAGTTGAAGAAATCACGAACTACGGTCCAGATCATTGTCCAGCTGGACCCAATATTGAAAAAAGTGATGCCATTGTTGTCGTCGAAGGCAGAAGAGATGTGCTCAATCTTTTAAAATATGGTATAAAAAATGTCATTGCTGTGGGTGGAACCAATGTTCCTAAAACAGTCACTGATTTGAGTAAAGAAAAAATTACAACTGTCTTTGTTGACGGAGATAGAGGTGGTGAACTTATTCTTAAAGAGCTGTTGCAAGTGGCAGATGTAGATTTTGTTGCTAGGGCACCTCAAACAAGAGAAGTCGAAGAGATTTCTCAGAAGCTTATCATGAAGTCATTAAAAAACAAAATACCAAAAGAGCAATATATGGATATGTATAACATAAAGATAGGGGAAAATAAGAAAGCAAATGGAGAAAAACCTCAGAAGATTAAAAGGGAATTCTTCTCTAAAATAAAAGAAAAAAGGGAAGATGAGAGTAGGCTTATTACTGATAAACAGAAAAATTATGAATCTATCCTTAATGAAATTTCAGGTTCTCTTAAGGCAGTACTGCTTGATGAAAGCGGAAAAGAATTAAAGAAGATACCTGTCAGAGAATTAACTGACGAGATCAAGAAGGGTGAGAAAGTCTCTACAGTGGTATTTGACGGCATTGTTACGCAACGTCTCTTAGATATTGCAAACAATAAAGGCGTGAAAGAGATTATAGGCATCAAAATAGGCAATGTCATAAAAATGCCTAGATCTGTAAAGGTTCTCACAAAAAGTGATTTCCAGTAGTATTACCTAAATTGTACTCATCTGGCATTGACACAGCTTCACAAACTTAGAAAAAATATAAAAACTCTATATACTATTCTGAAAATGGTGGCCTGTAATATGCAGAAAGATGAGCTAATCCAACTCCACACGTTTTTATACCAGATGAGAACCCAGTTGGTGCAGATGTGTGAAAACCATGGATTCGAACCTACTTATTATGAGAAACTGGACATTACTCCTTATCAAATTCACAAGTCAAAAAGAGAGCACAAACTAGCTGTATTCACACTAAGTAAAGATATTGCAGGAATCATTTCAAGCAACAACGGGGATATGGGACTTGGAAAAATTGCTAATCGTCTTGATCAGATGGCTCTACGATTCATGACAGAAAAAGAAAAAGAGCTAACGCGACCGTAAAACTCGTTTCATAATACACGCGTCTTCTCCAGTTTGATAGAAGCTTGATACAGTATCTATTATATCAAATCCGTGGTTTTTATAGAATTTTATTGCAGCATCATTGTTTATTCTTACTTCAAGTTCAACTTGTCTGATGTTTTGTAAAGACATTTCTTTTAAAAATTGAGTTAACAAGGCAGATCCTATACCTTGTTTTCTATACTTTTTATTGATAGAGAGCATGGTTATTCTTGCCATCTCATTACTCGTTTTTATACCTACAATAAAACCCACTACTTTATGGAGTTTTTCAACTACCAAAAACCCTTCAGGAAATGACTCATAAAACCTATTAAAAACCTCTGGACTGTAGCGTTCTGGTAACGATTCATATGCAATTTTAATAACAGAAAAAATATCCCCAGGTTGAACATGTCTAATCTCAAACACTAAACTTTTACAAGAAAACATAGTATAAATTATTAGCGGTATCTTTAATAATGCTAGTGTAATTATCGGTCAACAAGGGGTGTTATTATAGGAATTGACGATGTTGTGGTAACAAGAATTATATTTGACAGGTTCTCTAAGGAATTTCAAGATTGTTTTGAAGTAGATGTTGCTATTGCTGGTGGAGGTCCTGCTGGTTTAACTGCTGCAAAATATTTATCTAACGCAGGGAAGAAGGTCGTTTTGTTTGAGAGAAAACTTTCGATTGGAGGTGGCATGTGGGGTGGAGGTATGACATTCCCGGTAATTGTTGTTCAAGAGGGGTCCAAATATATCTTGGAGGAGGCACAAATTAACGTTAAGGGTGAGGGAAATGGATACTATAGTGCTGATTCTATCGAGGCAATTACAAAGCTATGTTCTTCTGCAATTGATGCTGGCACCAGAGTTTTTAATACGATCTCTGTAGAAGACGTACTTCTCAAAGGGAAAAAGGTAAACGGTTTTGTCATTAATTGGAGTGCGGTAGAAATTGCAAAGCTACATGTTGACCCTATATCAATTCGCGCTAAGTATTGTATCGACGCTACTGGTCATGCTGCTGAGATCTGCAATATTGTCAGGAGAAAAGTAGGACTTCTTAATACTCCTAGTGGAGATCTAGAAAAAGAACGCTCCATGTGTGCAGAAATGGGAGAAAAAACCGTTGTTGAAAACACAAAAGAGGTGTATCCTGGTCTTGTTGTTGCAGGTATGGGAGCAAATGCAGTATATGGCGCACCACGTATGGGTCCTATTTTTGGTGGTATGCTTCTTTCAGGTAAAAAAGCGGCAGAGTTGATACTGAAGAAGCCTTAAAAGAAGAGGGATACGGCGTTTCTATTTTACTAATATATATTTCGTTAGCCACTGGGTTATTGCTGCCTAGTAGGCTTTTACGGCCCCTTAGACATTAGATTCAGATATAATGTGCTGATCTTATAGTATGATTCGTAATATGGTTATCAGATTGTTCTAATTAATAGAGGATGGTTTTTAAAATAAATGTCCAATGATTCTAATCAATACGTTGTTGTTAAAAAGAGGTTGTCAAAAATTACTAAAAAAATAAAAAGAGAGAAGGAGTGTTAACTCCTTTTCTGTGTTTTATAATAGAGGGTTGGTTTGTCGTACTACTGGATTTGGCGTTGAATGCGGAACTGGATATGCTTCAATGCCTGTTTCGGTATCGAAAGCGTTGTTTCCAGCCATGTCGTATGCTATAGATTTGAATATTGCGGTTTTTAAGGACGGTGTCCACACGATACTCCATTCGAATGGCGCTGCGTTATCGGTGAACATCAAACCATCGTTTAGTAAGAACTCTACGTAATCCATATCGCTTGTGGCGTCACTGCAAACTGCTGTGAAATCTACGTGGACATTATCTGGACTTTCCCACTGCAGGTCTACAATAGGTACTGTCTGATCTATCTTGAAATCAACTGAGTTTGCTGATTCCTCGTTTCCAACGTTGTCGATTGCTTTGTATTGGACAGTGTGTTCTCCATCTGTTGTTACTGTAACAGAAATACCGGTTTGCCATGAGCCACCATTAACTCTGTATTCGATATGATCTAGGCCGGATTGCCAAACCTCAGTGCCGTCATTTGCCGTGAAATCAAGTGTTACATCGCTGACATACCATCCGTTTTCACCGTCTGGAGTTGCTGGGTCAATTGTATGTTGTGAGTTTGGTGCTACATTGTCTACCCCTATTCCCAACTCCATTATGTTGTTGTTCGGCATGTCATCAGCCGGTAGTGTTACGGTGATGGTAAGAAGGTAGACTCCAGCTATGTTATCGAATGTGTAATCTGGGAACGTAGCTGTTTCTTGACCACCTAACGGGTCAATAGTTCCAGTAGTGTAATCTTCATCGTAGACTAAAGTTCCAGAAGTTGTATTAGTGATATACTCGTAGATTTCAGCGTTTACATTCATACCAGCTTCTACGAATACACCAGCGTTTTCCACGAGTGCTTCAATCGATTGGGTTCCTGGTAAGATGAATATATCTGGTGTTGGTGCTCCTGGTGGTCCTGTTACGCAAATCTCGTAACAGCGTATTGTATCCGGAAGGCCTCCGTCACCCTGTCCTAGAACCATAAGAGTTGAGAAACCATCGACAAAGCTATCGGTATAACCTGAACCACCAGCTATTAGATCGCCAGGGGCTCCTACGGTATGTGTTTCTGGGCCAAGTGTTCCTCCAGTATAAATATCGACATATTGTTCAACCTGACAGCCGAGGCCGCCACTGGTTCCTGAGAACAACCACAGGGTTGGATCACCGCATTCATTGTCAAATGCCAAGCTGTAGAGGCTTATCGTGTTAGGTATCGTGTAAAGTATAGTACCAGATGTATCTACTAGTGTGATATCGTTACCCCAGTTGTTACACCAAAATGCATCCTCGATATCATCGTATGCAAGAGCTCTAACTGCAACCGGCCAGGAATAACTGTTAATTAGCGTTTCACTAATAACATCATATTCCCATACCGTAGTTCCCGCTGCACCACTGTACATATAGCCGTCATCATCGTTATATGCAAAATCACGACTACCGCTAACACCAGGTATAGAGAACTCCTTAAGCATGGCACCAGTGTCGGTATATTGATGCATTAGGTTACTTGCCCATCGACAGGAATAGAAATAATCTCCATCCCATTCAACACCAGTATTACCAGCAGCTCCGCTAGCTCCAGCTACATCAAATTCGAACTGTAGATCCCAAATAGCACGGTTATCTCCAGCAGGTGATGTTATATCTTCAACCTTGACATCATGCCAATAGTCCAGTGTTATGCCTTCTGATACTTGGTCGTTTGCTGGGTTTGTATCACCTGACAGTTGTTGTTCTGCTATTATGCCGTAATTTATCCCACCAGAAATTCCTAATGCTAGAGCATCTGGTGTCCAGTCTGGGAAGGTAAGTGTTGCCTCTTCTCCAGGATCAAGTAAGATTGTACATATATCTTCATCGTATTCTGATATAACGGTAACTGTTACTTCGCCAACGAGGACATCATCAATATACCATCCTGGATATTGGACAGAACCATCTGATCCGAAATCGAACCGGAACATAACCGACATGCCTTCATAGGCTACAAGGTCAAAGGTTTCTTCTTCCCAGTACCCCTGAACATGTCCACAGAATATGGGTTCCGGGTACAGTGGGTTTGCGCTGTTTGCGGTACCTGTGTAGCCGCCAATTGGGGTAATCACTGTCCAGGATGTTCCACCGTTTGTGGATATCTTGACGTTACCACCATCATAAGAAGCTTCGATGTCGTACCAATGCCAGAAGGTGAGATCCCCATCAACCGGAACAGGTATGGAAGTGGTTACGAGTTGACAATTCGCATATGTGGGGTAGTTCCCGCCAAGGACGGTTGCCCAGAGTTTAGTACCTGAATATGCACCCATTGGTCCAGAGGTTGGTTCACCCCAATCCCAGACTCCGCCGGATACAGTTAATCCACCGTCATCTGCTTCAAAGTCACTGAAGAATCCGGTTATAACATAATCAAACGCTCCTATCTGTACATTCGTTTTGTAACAGCATTCATCGAATTGACCGACATTCTTGATGATTACCTCTACCGGTAATGTTTGAGCAGGTCCACTTGTTGGATCGTTAATACTTAAAACTGCTATGTCATGTAAGTAAGGATAATTCAATGTGACTGATTTGGTCTTTTGATCATTTCCTGGGTCATCATCAGCAAGTAATGTAGTTGCTATAACCTCGTAGGTGATATCAACATTTTCTGATACCTGCCAGTCATCTGGTGTCCAGTCTGGGAACGTTACATCTACGGTTGCTCCAACACCAACAGTCACACCTGTTACAGTCTGGTCATATTCGCTTACAAATGAAACTGTACCTAATTTCAGATCATCCATTAAGATGTCACTGTATCCTCCATCTACTCCAAGAAATCCGAGGTAAACAGCGGTCTCATCCTTATAGGCTGACAAATCAACTGAGTCTTCTTGCCATAATCCATTGGTATAAGCTGCATCATACATGTCTATGGTTCCTGCAGTGGTCCAAGTGCTACCATCTAGTGAAACCTGAACTTGAATCTCTCCGGCTTGGGCCGTTCCACCATACGCTCTCTTATGGAACATACCACTTAATACGAGCGCGTCAGCTCCATAGCTTGAGAAGTCAAATGGAGTATTCATATAAGCTCTAGTTTCTCCATAATTGGTTATCATACCGGTGTCAACAAGTGCACAAACACTTCCTTCATATGGGTCAGCATCTGGATATATGTAGTGTACAGAGTCATGTCCTTGCCAATAGCAATCAGGATCTGTTCCAACTAATCTCTCATTTGTCCATCCTGGGTGTGTAAAGCCTTCAACAGTCCAATCTTCGAAACCATATGACCATACAATAACTGGAGGTGCAAATTGTCCAATCATGAGTTGCACATCAGTTGTCTCTGAATTATTACCAAAGTTCTTTACGGTAACTTCAGGTGTAATTACTCCTGCAGGACCACTTGATGGCTCATTGATGCTTTGGACACCTACATCATGCTCACCGCCAGGTCCTCCTGGTTCCAAACCGGCCCAAAGGTTCCAGTTTCCGGGATAACCAATAGCGCTAAGTTGCGTCCAGGCAGCTCCAGGGTACACAAGGAATCCACCCTTGTCAACAGTAACGGTGTCTGTATCAAAACCACACGGAAAATCACCGGCACCATGAGTCCAAGCTACACCAACCCAAACGTCCTGGGTCTCGTCAACTGTGTATGGATCCACTAAGTCTATCTCAACCCAATCGTTGCCTGCAGGTGCGGAAAATGCTTGCTCTTTTGCAAGTGCTCCAGGCTCTGTTGTTGTGCCTGCTTCCCATATACGTACAAAACCATCATGAGCAGGTTGTGGTGTACCAGTTGGCCAACCATGCATGACTTTTACCTTTTGAATCTCGAAGCCATCATATCCGGCAAGCTCGGTCGGTGTTAACCTTATAGCCTCAGTTAGTTCTCCCCCGGCCGTTAAACCAAGAGCGTTCTCACAGGTACCATCATCGTAGTGTAACCAGTCTAACATTGATAGAGGCAATGGTTGCATGGCTTGACTTGTTGCTGACTCTGCAGCTGTCAACCATTCGGTTGCCACTGAAAACTCTGTAAGAGGGCTAGTATTTTTTACGTTCAAATTCGTTGTATTACCGACCATTGTTACTGATACTGCACTACCAGAAATAAGAGTAGCGGCAATAAGTAACGCCATAGTAATAGTCGTTGTCTTCACCAGCTTTCTTCTAGATAAAAACTTTTGTTTCTTCATTTTTTGTTCCTCCCCGTTTTTCAACGGTATGGTTTAATATATTGTGTGTTCATTTATAAATATTTCGGCTGAAATATAGAATTATGCAGAGTATTTAAAGAAATAATGTAAAAAAAGGGATTTAATAGGAGTAGACATTACGTAACAGTGTTTAATATATTAGTAACACAGTCAAAATTATGAAAGTTAAAATTAATTAGATATATGTTAGATATAATTAGATATATATAGATATGTATCAAACATATAGAAACTGTTAAATCAAAGATATTAATAATCTAGACGAATAGAAATATCATTCTCACACAGTTATTTTCCTACATCATGTACATAATTGTTGAAAGAGAATCATGAAGAAGAATTAATCTCTCCCATCATTTCTCATGAATCATCATAGAAGAAAAAAGATAGAAGATTAATTTTAAAACGTTTTGATTCCACACGACCATGCTTTGTATTCTCAGAATAAATTTGCTGAAGATCATGGCGTCATAGGATGAGATAAGAGGTGTACTAAGCGTCTCGCTCTTTTCTGAAAGCCCTGCGTTATTGTAAACAATAGCAAAAACAAAATGTTCATCCTCATCAGTTTTTTCATATTCCCATTCATAAAGCGGACTCATTAAAGTCTCCTGAAGCACATCGTCTAAATAGAACTCCACTCTCTCTACACCACTAGCAGCATCGCTAACATCAGCTTCAAATCTAAGCTTATCTTTATTTAAAGGAACATTAAATTTCTTAAGGACAATAGTAGGTGCAGTTTTATCTATCCTGAAAAACCTTGGCGTTCCCGTATACTGTTTTCCATCTTCATCGACCCAGTACCATTCTAACATATGCATTCCATCATCTGAGACTTCGACTGGATCCCCGGGATACAGCACCCAATTTCCTCCATCAATGGCGTAATAAATTTCTGCCACTTCGTGAGGGTCATACACAAAACCTATCCAAACAGAACTTATATACCAATCATTTTCACCTAGGGTCCCCTCTAAAACAGGGTATGGATCAACGTTCAATGTCATTTGAAAACCCGATGAGGAATCTTCTGCGTATGGAAAATTTTCCGTTTCGATATTCCCAGCTGCTGGAATGGCACTTATTCCAAAAAACAAAGCAATTGTTACAAAAACTAGGCCTTTTTTTTGTAAATTCTTATTTATCATTTTTATCCCCCAAATTTATAATTTATTATATTACTATATGTAATTATAATATATAAATGTGATTGCTTACACCCTAGTTTCTCTTTAAACCTAGAGGGCTTTTATCACTACAAAATATGTGGCACATTTCTCCAATTTTACTCTTCCCTCTTTTAATATATATCAAAAAATATTATCAAATTCGCTGTTACTACTTTTACTATCCCAATTCCTAAAATCTTTTAATTACTGTGTTATCTCAAAGTAATCAACCATCTTTTCAACAATACTAATATATTCATCATAATAAGTTATATCTGCCTGATATACCAACAGATACGCTTTACCATTCTCTAACGTCCATGTCTCAAGGCGTTTAAACGTATGTCCACCATCTCTAAACGTAAAAAGTACTGTATATGCCTCTTTGCCAGCTAGAGTTGTTGAATTTTCATAGGACATATTTAAATCTGTAAACATATCATACAAAGAGTCAATATGCGTTTTCTTAAATAACTCCATATCTAATGAATCATCTGTCAAAATAGATACATTAAACACTCCCCGTAAAACATCATCTTCATCAGGCATAAAAACAATAAAAACATCCTTTGTAGGATTTTCTAGTTTAGCCCACGTATCTGGATATTTTATGACTACTCCGTATTTTGCATTCTCATAGGTAATAAACGCATTTGTTTGATCACCTCCATTCATTATATCCAAACAACCGCTTATAAAAATACATCCTATTATGATTGTTATTATCATTGGGGCAAAATATTTTTTATATAACATAATTGTTATCTCCTTATCTTAAGTTTTGTTTAAGATGGTATACCAGAATTTAAATTTTTCTTATCTCATCCTAGCAAAATAGCCAGTTCCTAAATATCTTCTCTAAATCGAATTTTCGGAGCATATAGACTTTTACGATGGGCTACAATCTCTCCACACAAATCACAAATACATCGAAAAAGCGAAAATAGACAATACAAAGAGAGGTACGCAAACTATGGTGGTCCAAGTTACTGCTAGAATAGTTGTTTTTTTATCAATTCCATAGGAAACGAGAAGCATATTAGTACTTGTAATTGGAAGAAATGAATTTATAGCTATTACAGCAAACCATCCAGTTGGAATGGCATTTAGGACAAAAAGTAAGCTAAAAAACACAGTTATGACCAGCGGGGTGATGATCACAGTAAGTAAGAAAATGTTTCTAATCCAAGGCCAATGGTCCCTTTCTTCGTCTTCATGGTTTAAACTAAATAGTTTTTTTAATCTCTTCAACTGCAATTCTCTCAATTCACCAAGAGGCATTGCCTCTATCCTACTATCCCATAATTCTTTAGTCATAATTGGTCTCCTTTGCTAGCAGCACGAAATAATATTAATGATTAATAATTAATGATTATATAATATCTTAGAGAAACGGTTTTAAACGGTATCCAACATTCCAAAAAATATTAATTGGCAGAAGGATACCATGAAAATTCTCGTTCTTGGCTCTGGGATGATGGGGCGGGCAATCGCATATGACCTATGCAAACATTCAAATTTCGACAATATCGCCATTGCAGACAAAGATAAAAAAACAATACAATCCGCTAAAAAATTTCTAGAAAGAGAAGAGATAGATTTTCATATTTTAGATATAGAAAAAACAAATGATGTAAAGAAAAATTTCCAAAACTATGATGTAGCAATCTCTGCAGTTCCTTACAAGTTCAACTATATTTTAGCAAAAATAGCAATAGAGACAAAAACCCATTTTATTGATCTTGGGGGAAACAACGACATTGTAAAAAGA
Source organism: Thermoplasmatota archaeon (assembly GCA_030619765.1). Taxonomy (GTDB): domain Archaea; phylum Thermoplasmatota; class E2; order DHVEG-1; family DHVEG-1; genus JAGLML01. The sequence goes on along the minus strand of JAUXAU010000002.1, from coordinate 20,680 downwards.
GAACGAAGTCTTTCTGAAAACGCTAGAAAACAGGATGTCGTTGTAATCCCAGACTGTGGTCTTGCACCTGGTTTAACATCAGTTATCACCAGAGATATTGTTGAACAAATGGATTATATTGATTTTGTAAAGATAAGAGTCGGAGGACTACCTATCCATCCAAGACCTCCCCTTAATTATCAGATTGTGTTCTCACCATATGGTCTTATCAATGAGTATGTCGAAGACGCAATAGTTCTTGATCATGGAAGAATTATTAAAAAAAAGCCCATGATAGATCTTGAAAAAATAATGTTTCCTAAACCTTTCGGAGAAATGGAGGCTTTCTTAACTTCAGGTGGTTGCTCCACTCTCCCTTATACATACAAGAATAAAATAGATTACTTGGATTATAAAACAATTCGCTATCCTGGTCATTGTGAAAAGTTTAAAACCTTTCTAGACCTTGGACTTATGGAAGAAAGAGAAATTAAAATTGGTAAACAACTAGTTGTTCCAAGAGATTTATTAGCTACGATTCTTATGAATAATCTACCTTGTAATGAGAAGGATGTGGTATTGCTCAAGGTTTCAAGTGAGGGAATGAAAGATCGTGAAAAAATTTGTTTAGAATATACAATGATAGATTACTACGATGAGGAGAAAGATATCACTGCGATGATGCGTACAACTGGATATCCTGTTTCAATTATTGCTCAGATGATTGAACGCGGTGTAATCAAAGAACGTGGTGTTTTTTGCCCGGAAGAGATTGTTCCTTGTACGCCTTTCTTTGATGAACTCAATAAGCGAGATATTATAATAGGAACTCAGCATAAATGCCTGAAATAAGAGTGAAAATGATAAAAAAAGAGTTTTTGGATGCAAAAGAGAAAGCTCTCAAATCTCTAGAAAAAGCCTGCACTGAAAAAAAAGCAGATAAAGAAATCTTACCAATACTCAGTTTAATTAATGATTCTGAAGAATGTTATACCTCGAGTAGTTGTGCCGGCAGAATTGTTTTGTTGGAAATACCTAGCATAGGAGATAAAAAAAGAGCGAAATTTCTTGGAAAATGGCATAGAACCATAGAACCTAGCGAAGTAGAAACAGCAGCAGCAAAAGCGAAAAATGGTCTGTTATGGTTAATTGCACAATCACCCATTATACACATCGTAGCTGATACAAGTAAAACAGCAGATAAGATAGTAAAAACTGCAATCGCAAGCGGATTTAAAAACTCAGGAATAAAATCTATTGGAAGAAAAATCGTTGTCGAGGTTTGTAGTACCGAACGTCTTGATGCACCCATCGGAAGAGATGGATTTTTATTTTGTAAGGAGAACTATCTACAGCTCTTAGTAGATATTTCAAACCAAATTCTTGAGAAATCTATAGATAAACTATTACGCTTTGAGGACAAATTGAGGAATATTTTTGGTTAAATTAACAAAACATTTATATACTGATTGATATATTAGTGAATGGGGAAAAAATTATGAAGGTTATGAAAAAGAAAATAATCGGCCTACTTGTTTGCATGCTGATGTTGACAACAATACCCCTGGCAGCAGGGATGACAGAGACAGAAAATGATCCAGAACAAACTTCCGTTGGCAGAGTGTTCCTCAAGGGATTGCTATTTCATCGACTCCGAAAGGGAAACCTCAATCACGCGATGGCGATCAGGCTATTCTACATCCAGATTACTCCAACCGAGAGAACCGTAGGATGGGTAACGTTGAACACAGTAATATTCAAGGATTCAGCCTATTTAGGACGAATGTATGAAGTAGGACTTGGCCTATTCACATACGTGTTCGGGTTCTTCGAAGGCGGAATACAAATTCTGTAAAATAGGCGCACGATAACAAAACCTAAAAACATTCAATTCAAATCTCTTTTTTAATTTTATTTTTAATTCTATTTACATTTGTAAATATTCTAGTTATATTATACACAGTTCATTATGACTTTTTACCAATAGTCAGCTACAAAATATTGCCAATTAATTACGCATAGCTTAAAAATTAAAGAGTACTCACTGGTTTATCTTAAGTATAATCTTTGATTTGACCTTAGAGTTCCTCATATTTTTTTGCTATTGTTTCTGCCATCTCTAAAGATGTATTTGTTCCACCAAGATCATAGGTTGTTATTTTTCTCTCTTTGATTACAGAAGCTATTGCCTTGTCCAGATTTTCAGCATATTGTTTTTCACCAAGCCAATCCAACATTAATTTCACTGAACGAATCATGGCAATTGGGTTAACCTTGTATTGTCCTGCATATTTGGGTGCAGAGCCATGTATAGGTTCAAAAACTGCATAGTTATCACCTATGTTTTCACTGGCCGCAAATCCTAGACCCCCTACAAGCTGAGCAGCAAGATCTGAGATGATATCGCCAAACATGTTTGAAGATACCAGTACATCATAATCCTGCGGGTTTTTTACAAGCCACATACACATTGCATCAACGTTTGTTTCCCACAATTCAATATTTGGATACTCCTTAGCTATTCTACGCGCTTCTTGTACCATCATTCCACTGGTTTCCCTAATAACATTTGGTTTTTCAACTAGAGTTACTGAACTACGATTGTGCTCTTTTGCATATTCAAAAGCCTGTCTTACAATATTTTGACATGCCTTCCTAGTAAAAATTCTACAAGAAACAGCCATATCATCAAGCGATATATTCTCAAACTTCTTCATTTTTTTATGAGTCATGAGTGCATTAAAGACTTCTTTACTAAGAGGTCTAAACTCAACACCGGCATAAAGCCCTTCGGTATTTTCCCTAAAAACAACCAAGTCTATATCATCTCTGTAGTTCAATGGATTTCCAGGATAAGCTTTGCAATGTCGTAAATTTGTATGTAAATTTAATTCCTGACGCAGTCTTACAATTGCACCTGAATAAACAATTCCTTTATTTCTCAGCTCAGGTATCAATTCTTTTTCAGCATCTTCATTTGGTTTCGATGTTATTGCACCGAAAAGACAACAATTTGTTTCCTTTAACAATTCAACAGTTCGATCTGGTAAAGGATTTCCTTCTGTTTTCCAAAATTCCCAACCAATATCCCCATGAATATATTCTGCATCAAGGTCTATTGCATCAAGAACAATTTTTGCTGCATCCATTACGTCGTTTCCGATGCCATCTCCAGGAAGATATGCAATATGATATTTTGGCATGGGGGGCTGTAATCAAGCAATTGTTTTTAAATGTTTTTTATGGAGAGAAACATAATGATTTAAAAATAATACACATCAGAACTATTAGAAGATATTGATTTTTAATGGCTATTTTTATGTTCTGATTATTTTCTCAGTTCACCAAGTGTTGTAACACGTTCAGCAAACGCATTATGTTTATGGATTGATTCTTCACTTTCACTTCTAGATATTACGACTACGTCATCAGGAAGATCCTTATATCTCTTCAAAACGTCACTTAGCATGTCTCTCACAACATCTTCAACAAACTTAGGTTTTCTATGTGCACTTAAAACTAACTCTCCTTCCTCCTTACGTTTTAAAATGCTATAGGTTGGGCTGCTAAATGATTTTTCTACGATATTAATTAGATCGTCTGCATCAACTGATTGTACATCACGTGGAACCTCTATTATCAATGTACCAATATTTCGCTGATTATGAGTAGGAGAGGGAAAATATTTATCACGAGAGTCTAACTTCTTGACCACTTCCATTGCACAAGGACATGCTGTCATGCCTATTGCTTTTACACCAATTAGTTTTTTAATCTCCCCATTACTTTTTGCTCTTGCTTCTGCTACAAGCTTGTATGGTTCTGATCCCTTTTTGCCAGATGGATATGTAACATCCAAAAAGTAGTCTGCCTCTGCCTTGACTTCTGAAAACGTTGCATAATCATGTTTTTCAAGAAGTAGTTTAGCAGTTTTAGCACAAAAAGATTCCAAATCAGAGACAGGTTTCTGAAGATTTAGGTCAATTATATCCGACACAAGTTCTAAATTCCTGGACATGTGACTTCCTTTTTGTGATGCAGGAAGATCAACGAAAAGATCCATTTTAACAACTAACGGAAGTACAGATTCCTTATCAGGCCTTTTTATATGAACAAGTTTTTTAACACCGGTTACTCCTACTCTAGTTATCTTGAATTTTGATGGAGAAAGTCGGGATTGTACGTCGGGCAAATCGATTGATTTTATAAATTTCATCTGTTTCAAAAATGAACATCCTTCTAAAAAACATTCCTATTCAACCCAATTTTGCCAAAAATTAAAATAAACCCCCTCTCCATTCAGGGAGTAAAATATGCCGCTGTGGCTTAGAGGTATAGCGATTCCTTGGTAAGGAATAGGTCGGGGGTTCAATTCCCCCCAGCGGCTAATCTAGGAGTAATTTCCTCCTGTTAAGCACGTTAAAACGTCATTTTTCATGTAGGGGATCTGAACCTTAAAAATTGTTATTTGTCTGATGGATGTAAGGATGATTTATTACATTGCAATCAATTTTTTTTCCCACTTGTCTTTATTAGCCAAACCAATTATCATAATAATGAGTCCAGCCAAAAACCGTTGATATGCCATAGGTTGCAATCTAAAACCATCTTATCTTTTTAAAATAGCGTAAATAAAACATTATAAGCAAAGTTAGGCTTGTTTTCTTTTTCTTTTGATACTAAATTATTGACGTGGTTTAGAACATCTTAGGTATCGAGTATATTCGGCAATTGTCGATAAACTATACGGCAATATTTAAATAACCTTAAAACATATAATTATACGGTTGAGTGGAGGAAGGGGATTTTTACCTCTAAGTCTTCTTTTTCATTTTTTCCTCCCAGTTCCCCTTCCGTCCACAAGATCTTCTCCCATATCATGCTGCTTGGATGGGGTGTTTTTCAATCGTAAACTCCTATGTTCAGGTGGAAAAGTAGGGCAGTAATAATTTATAAACAGAGAGAGTGCTACAGAATCGCAATTTGGAAATGTAAAATAAATGAAACTAGTAAAATAATTTATGTGTGACAAAAAGACAAATAAATGGCCAAAAGAAAAATGGTTTATTGATATTTCATTAGAGAGTTAATATTCTGTTTAAGGCTGGAAACGATGATAGTATCCAATCAAAGAGCAGAAAACGCTGTAGAATTTTTTCTAGAAATTGAAAAAACAACATGTTTGTTGACTGATGGTTCATTGGCATAGTGACTTCTAATGTACCCCAATCACTTTCCAAACCCTTTGTATCTTTAGCTTTGGCTTTAATTGTATAAGTATCTTGTTCAGACCAGGAATGGCTTTTTATCTGTGGATCACCAGAATTAAATGGGCCAAACCAGTCTTCAAACTCGCCATCACCCCAGTCGATGTAATAATATACATCATCTCCATCAGGATCTGTCGAGGAAAATGTATAGTCATACTCCGTTCCTACTTTGCCACTTGTGGAACCATCTATAGTTGGTGTATCTGGAGAAGTATTTTCTATTATTACTAGTGTTTTCACTCTAATGCCAAATGGAGGAGGTGACAAGCACTGTACGATGACTCCATCAGAACCGATTTCGTCAGCAGATGGTGTATCATCTGTTATTTCAGGGGCTACAATGGTTTCCGAATAATATCCATCAATATCCGTAGTTGTAACCCAAATATCACCTGTTGATGGAATTTCTATTGAAATATCTGCATTTTGAAGAGGATTGCCCGTTCCCGACTCTATTGCTTGGCCAGAAATATTCACCATTTCACCAGAAACCGTTTCGGGTGGATCAATATCGAGAGTAATGGTAATAGGTTGGATGCTCCGGGAAAACGATTCGAGAGAAAGAGTTGCAAGGAATGTTGTATTTTCATCACTCATGTCCACAATTGATTTAACGGAATTACCGACATCTGGAGAATACCAGACGGCATTGTCAGTACGATTGAGTTTATAACATTCAAATACTCCAGCAGGAACGTTCACATCCTCCTTCTTATCGCAATACATCGTTCCAATTATCCATTGACTTCCAGAGAACGAGTCATTGATCAATCCTTCTAAACTAAATGCTCCTGATGAGACACTTTCACAGGATATATCCCATTGTTCACCTACATTTAAAGGAAAGTCATACAATTCCAACGGAGGGAAAAAATTTGTGTCAAAGTTTGCCTCATAGTCTAGGTCTACAAATAATATTTTAATGGTTCCTTCTGATAATATTTCAGTTTTTATTTGAGCAAGATCAGAAACTCGTATAAAGGTTGTTCCGATAATTTCACCAACAAGATCACCAGAGAGTTCGTTAAATGAAAAATCTCCACTTATGTCCCCAGTTATCTCAACTCCATAAACCTTATATTGCTTGCCATCATGCATAATATTTGTTATGTTCAACACTTTGTTTTTTAAATTCTCTATTTTTCCAGAAAAAGATCCATTTTCTCCCGAATAAAACACAGGATCGGCAGTATATATCCATTCATCTCCTTCATACCATGTAGGTATATCGCTGTTACTAGTTTTTTCAGCACTTTTTGGAATTAATGATGCTGATGCAATACTCACACCAATAAATGCAAATAGTATTCCAAAGACTAAAACTTTCTTCCACAAATCATTTTTATTCAATTTTGTTCCCCGATATTTGAATGTTTTAGATATATATTATGTTTGTGTATATAAATAAATATTATCAAATTATAGCTGATATTACCAATTGACTATCTAATTACTTGCTCGTCGGACAACCTATTTTTAGTTTAAATTAAAAAATAAAAAAAAGAAGAGAAAGTCTTCTAATTTATAGTATTATTAACCGCCACTGGGGTTAACCTTGATAAAGAATAGCAATAACTTTCCACCTTGTTCTCTGGTATCTGAAGATCCATGTGGCTCTTCCATAGTAATCGTTATTTTTGTATTTCCGAATCCCAATATTAGCGATGAACTAACTATTACTTCGCCACCGTCAGGGATGCTTGGAGTCGTGCCGGTTGTTTCTCCACCAAGAAGTATAATACCGCCTTCCAAGGTGATGCTCCAATTTATGCTGGTTGCTTCAGCGCCACCTTTGTTTATGATTTTTGCACTTACTTTGAATAATCCACCAGTGATAAGGCCTGCATCAAGTTCAGGTGCAAAAATCGTAATATTGAAAGGTTCTGACCAGGCGCCTTCAGCATTTACGGCGTTCTTGGCTTTTCCTTTAATGGAATACGTTCCTTTTTCAGTCCATGCGTGACTCACCGTTACAATCTCACCAGAAGCATAAGGACCAATCCATTCTTCCATTGTTCCATCCCCCCATTCTATCCAATAATATACATCTTCGCCTGAAGGGTCCGTGGTCATGATTGTAAACTCGTACTCCTCCTCCAAGTCTCCGTCGATGGGACCATTTATTTCTGGTGGAAAAGGTCCAGACATTACGGGACTGACCACGAGTGCATAATCAGCATCTAGCTCAGGTGTTTCAACGTGGCTGTCCTCGATGATCTCGTCGGCATGGACCTCTACTGTCCAGGCACCTGATTCTGGATTCTCAACAAAGACACATTCGACAGTGTTTTTCGTGTCTGGATTGCCGTCAGGTGTCGACCAAACTCCATCTAGTAGGCCGTTGTTTCCATAGTAAATGGTGCCTGTGGGTGAAATAACCTTTAGTGTCAGATCATTGATTCGATGTTGAGATTGAACTGCTGGGTTACCAGGTGGATCAGCGTATGTCATTGTCACTTTTAGGGCGGGCTCACCCGTCTCCACCGCGACAATATGTTGCTCTACGTCAAAAGGTTCTAATATGTCGGTCTCATCGATGACATATATCTTCTCACGGAGATCATATAGATTCCCAACATGGGGCATTCCCCAGCCTTGATGCATACGGGTTTTATCATGACTGGGACCAGAGAAATCGTATTGTTCAGCAGTGTTTATAAGCATTGCTTTGGCTGTTGTAAAATGAGCTTTATTTTCAAATACGCTACCGCCGGGAACTACCTCATTACCAAATATTCCATCATCCCACATCTCAAAAAATAGACCAACATGACCTGCAGTCATTGGTGTTGCACCGCTTGTTCCCCCAAAACTAGAAGTATAATCATTATTTCCAGGGTATCCAACAGTTAAAATTTTGTCATAAAAGAATGCAAAAGTTGGTTTTATTCTTCCGTCAGATGCAGGTCCAATACTAGCACCATAATTCCACATATCATCTGACTTGTCAAGTGTATCATAGTGATAAACAGCGCCACCGGAGACCATATTTTTTGCCCAGGCCTGAGGTCTTGACATTTGATCTCCAGCATTGCTTTGTGATTGACAATGTACAAGATCAAAATCAAAAATAGCCTGATCTGTATCAGCTGAAACCGTGGTATATTGTGTTGTACGGCCACTTCCGACACTAGTTGTTTGGAAAACTGCATAATATGGATCTTCAATAAGTTCTCCACTATGATCATAACGGTTTTGTCCTTCCAGACCAATTACACTATAATCTGCAACAATACCTTGACCATCAGGGAGTAGCCCTCGGGCATCTGGATTACCAGTACCTGTACCAAAGAGAATCCCAGCAGTAGCTGTTCCATGAGAATCACTTCCACAAGAAGGTCCATGGACAATTAATGGATTTTGTTGAAAATCAACATGGTTAAGATTAAATCCAGTATCAAATGATTCCCCTCTAACGTCGTTACCTGTGTATCCACCAACAGATTCTATGTAGTTTGCACCGCCTATCTCACGACCGATGTCCATATCAACCTCATATTCACTCCAGCGATCAACAAAGTTAATTTCATTCCACCGTATCACTTCAAATAATTGTTGAGGTGTAAGAGTTGCTTCAACTAGAACTTTTCCAGCATTTGCTTTAATTTGCGTTCCATCAATGTCATTTAATTTATTTGCAACAATTTCTTTCATTTCAACAGTATGAACCTGTATATTATAGCGTTGAAGTGGATACATTTGTTCTGCATTTTCAAAATTATCAATCATATATTCTTCAAGTCTATATGCAGGATGATAATCACCAATCCAGCGAACATATGGGAGCGACTCAACTTGTAATTTTACATCATCACTCATTTCTATAAGATATGCATATTGTGCAATATATTGACGAACAAAACCGCCCAAAGATTCAATTGCATTTTTAAATTCTTCTAAAGGCTGCGTGACGAATTGTACGATGAATAGGTTGGTATCAACATTAGCAGCCAGCAATGGCTCTACCGTCGGTACCCATTCCAATGGGTCGAAATGGGCATACCTTAGTCCAAGCTCGTAAGAAGGTTGCACTGTCCGTACAACAGACTGTCCTCCGTCAAGGCTAATACTGTAATAAGGAACGATTTCGCCGCTATCTAGCTGCTCATCCCATAGTGTGAGTAGAATCGATGAGCCGGGCACGGTAATAACCTGTTCGTTAATTATCTCACCAGTATTTTCGTAGTAAGATATTTCATCGCTTTTATGTGTGTTGCCAGTTGCGTTAAAAGCTGTAGCAATTAAAAACATGCATATTGCTACGCTTAAAATCAATTTAATTTTTTTATTCATATTTTAAACCCCTTTATTTTTATAATATGTCTAACATTAATAAACTTAACGCATGTTAGTTTTATTTGTCATACTGGTAGAATATTAAAAAAAAATAATAAAAGGCTGTTTTTATCTCCTATCTTTTATGGTTTTTAACATTTCTTTTCCAAAATCCGTTATTCCATATAATCGTATATTATTGCCACAATTCTTTTCCTCAACCATATCAAGAGTTAGAAGCGACTCTTCTTCCTTATATCTTGTTTGTATACCTCTCATAGCGCCAATTACATTAGATGGTGTTGTTCTAACATGATATGCTATATCAGAGGTATAGCTATAACTTGGACTAATATCAAAAAGATATTCCGCAATCCTTTTCCTAACATTGCTCCTTCTCAAAGCTCTAATAGCAAGAGGCCTCTTTATTTCGAGAGAAGATCCTAATTTCTCTACTCTTTGCATCCCGTCCACCATCTTTTCTATTAACTGATACTTTCTTTTTGTTAATAAACTATTTTCTTATGTAAACAACCTGATACATCAATATCTATATATTCATCTACATGTGCAGGGCAATATTTATTAACAATCTTAAAGAAATAATCCTTCTTCATAAATTTAAAATAAGTTTTAAAAGAGATTATATTTCTTAAGTCATCTTTGAAATTTTTTTAAAAAATGATTTTAAATCAGCTTTGCATATGCCCCTATCATACAATGTCAGATTATAGTGTAAAAAAAGATGTATTTGCAAAAAAATATTTCTTTTTGATAATTGGAATACCCATTGTCTTCTGGGCCTTTGCATTTCCATTAATAAAAATTGGATTGGAAGAACTTTCACCTGTTAATCTTACAATAATGCGTCTTTTGGTAGCTTGTATTGTTTTTCTCATTCTACTACCAACAATACCTAATAAATTTTCAAAACTACATAAGAAAGATATACTTCCCATTTTCCTACTCGGTTTTACAGGTATAGTAATATATCATCTAGGGCTTAATTATGGTGAACAATACATTTCAGCCAGTGCTGCAAGCCTGATTATTGCCACAATTCCGATATTTGTCGTTGTTTTAGCAGCAATATTTCTAAAAGAAAAAATTACGTTAAAAATAGTTTTAGGGATCATTCTCTCTTTGGTAGGAGTAGTAATCATTTCAATCATTGCTAAACCTGATATTCCTATGGAAATAAAATATGTGTCTGGTGCTTTTGCGGTTCTTATTGGAGCATTAGTGGGTGCAGGCTATACGGTTGCCGGTAAAAAGATGCTATCTCGTTATTCGGCTCTTTCACTTACTGTTTATGCATTTTTATTTGGAAGTCTTGGATTAATCCCGTTTATTAGCAACTCACTTTTTGAAGAAGTTGCAGCTATGTCAGTTACAGGTTGGAGTGTAGTAATATTTCTTGGAATATTCTCAACTGTTATTAGTTATGTTTTATGGTATGTGGCACTTGAAATAAAAAGTGCTTCTAAAATTAGTGTTTATCTTTATTTTATTCCGGTATTGTCAACGATAATTAGCTATATTCTCTTCCAAGATAAAATAACTTGGTTGTTTATTTTTGGCGGCGCATTGGTGATTCTTGGTTTATATGTAGTGAACAAACAACGTATCGAGACTACATAATCTACCATTAAGATTATTTAAGCTAGGTTTATTTGTCACATCATGTTGATTAAAAATTTAAAAGAGTGTGAGGAATTTATTGGAAAGGATAAAACAACACTGAGAGAGATTCTTCATCCAAAAAATGATAATGTTCACTTAAGTTGTAGTATTGCCTATGCAAAACTTAAACCTGGTGATTCTTCCTTACCACATAGATTGAGATCAACGGAGATTTATTTTATCTTAAATGGAAAAGGAGTTATGCATATCAATGATGAATCAAAAGAAATTGGGAAAGATTGTGCAGTATATATTCCATCTCGTTCCGTTCAATTTATAAAAAATATAGGAAATAGAGAGTTAGAATTTCTTTGTGTAGTTGCCCCTCCCTGGCATTCGAGAGATGAGGAAATTATTTAATCCTGTACATAAAAAAGATATGGCTGGTCATTTTCCACTGAGGGCGTGTAATCAACGGATGCAAATCCATAGTAATCGGTGTTTGAATCCATGTTCTCATCTGATAGTTTTAACATAATTGTCATGTAGCCTTTTCCTGAATACATCTCATTAACAGTACCTTTTGAAATAGTTACATTCATCCATTTATCTACCTGTGGGGTTAGTTCAGTTATTTCTTTACCTGATGATTCTATCAAATTCCATATTGCTGAAACATCTTCTATTTCAGACTGATCGGATAGAGGTTCCAATTTATCTGTTAGATATACCTTTAATTCGCCTGGATTCCCTATGATATTTACACATTTTAAATAAAATATTATGTCCGTTTCATTCCATTCTGAGATATCAAAACGGAAAATCCCTCTAGAGGTAAGGTTATCTCCATCTGGTAAAAAACCTGAAGTAAATAAGCCAACTATGAGCTGCTGATCACTATTACCTATAATATAACCCGAAAAATCCGGAATAGAATCAGTTAAAATAGCGACATTGCCATCATCATTGTCATTCTTAATATAAACTCTGTTTTCATTGCTTTCCTGATTGGGGGGCGTTTCTTCGCAGCCACTTAAAAACAACAGTCCCAAAATCATCAGGCTTAAGATTACATAAAGATTTTTTTGTTTAGGTTTCGTTTATCTCACCACAGGGGATTGAATAAATAGTTTCTTATTAAACCTTTTTTAAAAAATTCTTCTAAATCGGCAATATTTATTTTTTGAGAAGTAATTTGTTAATTTTAGATATTCAAGAGATTTAATCCTATTTTTCCATCAAATACTCTATCAATTTCACTATCTATAGTATCTATTACAGCTTCAAACGTCGCACTCACAACAGCTGAATTTAAATGACCGCCAAAAGACTTGTGTTCTGCATTACATAGGTTTGCGTGCAAATGTAAATATACTTTTCCTTCCATCGTCGAGATGTTTCCATATACTGGTGAAATTTCATGATCTCCGATAAATTCTGTTGAATGGTATGTTTTTGTCTTTATATCAAAAAGACCGATTGTAACTTTATCGGTTGCTCCGATTCCAGAGATTGTTCCAAGTTTAATGTCCAGATTTTTACATAACTGTTCTAGTGTTTTAACGATCTCTTCACCGCTATCTATTCTTACAATAACTTTATTTCCAAATCTTTTATAATTCATACCTTAGGAGCATTATAGAATTGTATTTAAAGATTTATTTTGCTGATAATTGTAATTTTACTACAATCCTAAAAATTGGATATATACCTACAAAATGTTTTAATATAAAAATAATTTGGAGCAAATTGTTACAGATGTTGCAATAAGAATATCATGGAAAACATTTAAATTAAATTGTCCCCCGTTCAGACTTCAGCGGCAACATCAAAGTCATCAACACCGACGACCCCAGCGACTACGAACTCATCCCCGTCGCTCTCACGACATCACACCCCAATATAACCTTCAGATCACTCACCCTCACCTTCATTCAAAGACTCATCGAACACTTTCCACTACTTCATTATCTTCTCTCACTTTTTTCGATATTAATGAATTAAATTCTAAAAATTAATGCACCTCGGTTCCCTTTTAACACGAAACTTTTATAAATCATGGCTTTATATATATAGAATACATCATATTATTTTATGTTCAGAGGAAATCCGATGACTACTCAAATATATCATAATTACATAATTTATGGTGTGATTATATTGCTACTCAGTATATCCCTAACACCTTCCACTATGAGTAAACCTGCAGAACAATATCGTTTTATCACAAATCATTTTGATGGAAATATCCTCTTCAGTCCCTTTAGCTCTACAACAACCTATCTATTAAATTATGATGGGGAGATCATGCACACCTGGCCAAACAGTAACCCACCCGGCTATTCAGTATATCCACTAGAAAATGGTAACATCTTACGAACAGCTAAATATTATTTAAACTCAGGCGGTATGGTTCAGGAAATAACATGGGACGGTGATATCATATGGGAATTCACCTACGTTTCCGATGAGTATCTCAGCCATCATGATATCGAACCACTACCCAACGGCAACGTCCTCATGATCGCTTGGAGTTTCAAAACAATTGCTGAGGCAATCGCTGCAGGACATAAACCATATCTCCCACCTTTTAAATTAACACCAGATCACATCATCGAGGTTAAGCCAACCGGTTCGACAAACGGAGATATTGTCTGGGAATGGCATGTTTGGGATCATCTCATTCAGGATTATGATCCTTCAAAAAATAACTATGGTATAGTAGCTGATCATCCTGAATTAATCGACATTAATTTTGCCGGTGGACATCCATTTCAGACAGTAGATTGGACACACGTAAACTCTATTGACTATAATGAAAACCTGGATCAAATCCTTCTGAGTTCCTGGTATTTCAATGAAATTTGGGTAATTGATCATAGCACCACTACCGAAGAAGCAGCAGGACATACCGGTGGAAATTCTGGTAAAGGTGGTGATCTCCTATACCGCTGGGGCAATTCACAAACCTACCGTGTTGGAACAGCTACGGATCAACAATTCTTTGCACAACACGATGCACAATGGATTGAATCTGGATGCCCAGGAACCGGCAATATCCTCATTTTTAACAACGGATTAGATCGCCCCGAAGGAAAATACTCCTCAGTAGAAGAAATCCTTCCTCCCGTAACCCCAAACGGTACCTATATGCATACTCCTGGTTTACCCTATGGACCAGAAAACCCACTATGGATCTATACTGCCAACATCCCAACAGCTTTTTATTCAAGTATTATGTCAGGATGCCAACGACTCCCGAATGGTAACACCCTCATCTGCAACGGAGTAAATGGTATCTTTTTTGAAGTAACTCCTGAAAAAGAAATCATTTGGGAATACATAAACCCCTATCCTAGTTTTAATCGGAATAAAGTATTCAAAATTTGTTACATCCCCCTAGAACCACAATACGGCCCAAATCTAGATGGTGATGGTAGCCTTATCTGGACCAAAGTACCAGCGGGATCAACCCAAACCGGTACCTTCGTCGTTAAAAATATCGGTGAAACATCCTCATTGCTCGATTGGGAGATAGAATCCAAACCAGATTGGGGTTTCTGGACGTTCACTCCAGAAGAAGGATATGACCTGACCCCAGAACATGGAGCATATACAGTTGGAGTGTCTGTTGTAGCACCAGATGAACCAAATTCAGAGTTCACAGGAGAATTGAAAATAGTAAATAAAGATGACAGCAGTGACTTCTGCACCATTGATGTATCTCTTTCAACACCAAAAAACAAAGCATTCAACATAAATTTGTTATTCCTAAGATTCCTAGAAAATCACCCAAATATGTTCCCAATACTCAGGCACATGCTAGGACTATAAACCTACACTAAACCTTCTCTCTTTTTCCTTTTTTTAATTCCATAACAGGCAGAAATAATCCCTCTAACGCATTTTCTTTTTTAATCCCTTAAAATAATTACACAAGGCATTTGGGAAAGAAAAACATTTCTAAGGAAAAAGGTTTAATATAAAACCTTAATTCTGTTGTGCCACAGAGATGTGCCGTCTTAGCTCAGTTGGTAGAGCACTCGGCTGTTAACCGAGCGGTCGCCGGTCCGAGTCCGGCAGACGGCGTTAATTTCAACATGAAAGAAAAATCAAGATTGTGGTGCAACTTACATTCGAAACCGTGATATTGCTGATTCCTTTTTTGCCTTGATATCTATCTTTGAAGACATATCCTGTCGAAGATCTTTACAGAATCCTTCAAAATATTCAACACGGTTGCGTAACCATTCGATCTCTTCTTTATAATGGCGCAGGAGCTCGTAGTTTTCCACAATCTGAACAGGGTGATTTACCTGGTTTACCTCATGGTTTACCTCTTGGCCGGTTTTCTTCTGTTGTTTGAGGTTTACCTTTTGGTCTACCTGGTTTACCTCATGGTTTACCTCTTGACCGGTTTTCTTCTGTTGTTTGAGGTTTACCTTTAGGTCTACCTGGTTTACCTTTTTATGGTTTTTCTTCTGTTGTGGGAGGTTTACCTCAGGGTTTACCTCGTTGATATACTGCCATAATGCTTTTCGGAGCAACTCACTAGGAGTTATCCCTTCCCCCTCGAGAAAACGATCTATCTTTTTCTCCCCCTCATCATTCAATTTTAATGATAATGTTTTTCCCATAGTTGTACCCATCATTTTTTGTTAGGTTTATTTCATCT
The DNA here is from genome assembly GCA_030619765.1 of Thermoplasmatota archaeon. Taxonomy (GTDB): domain Archaea; phylum Thermoplasmatota; class E2; order DHVEG-1; family DHVEG-1; genus JAGLML01. Next base: position 4,858 of record JAUXAU010000002.1, on the reverse strand, counting down.
TATCTTTATTGTTGATGTAAAATTCCATACTGCCGTACAATCTGATTACTATGCAGCTGGTGTTCATTCTTCCTATAAACTACAATTTCATAACAACTATTCCTTTATAAAATCTATAGGCATTGGTAACTATGACTGAGCAAGGTTAAAAAGTATTAAAGTGAAAAAACTTAAACAAACAATAAGGTTTTGCCGAAAAATAGCAGATAGTTGGCAACTTGCTACAGATATCAACAGTGTTATATAGTCAATGAAAATAAATCATAAGGAGGATAACTTTACCACTTCTTCATTGGTTTCACTATATTTTATTTTCAGATCTGCATCTGCTGCATCATCCAGATCACTATAACGGATGCAAAGAGCTGCAGCTTTCTTAATGTCTTCTTTATGTCTACTTCTTTTCAGCAAAACTATTGGACTACCAACTCCGATGACTTCCATCATAATATCATCTTTACTAAAAAATCTTAGTAGAATCTTATTCTCTTCTTCATTTCTACCAACAACAACTTTTGTACCATTATCTAATCTAAAATGCCGACCATACTTTAGAAGCTGTATGTCTTTAATAGAATCTTCACTGTAATCAAACGATTCTCTCAATCTTTTAGCAAAAGTAGAATCAGTAAGTCGACATCCGCCAGCAGGGCAGGGATAATCTTTAATTCCTAGTTTATCTGCCAGCTCCATCTGAGGAAGGCGTCTTCTTCCTTGGATTGCCAATAGTTTTTCTCTGTCTATCCACCCTTTCTCCTCAGGAATGGTAGGCTTTAACAGTTTTGACGACAGAGGTCTAACCACAAGATTCTCTAAATCTGACTCCATTTCTATAATCTTTAATGCCTTTTTATATTGGGACATCGGTCTTTGACCAAGCACCTCGCCTGTAAAGATAAAAAGTGCACCACTCCCCTCCATAAACTGCTTTGCTTTTCGGAACATAAAAATCCTGCAGTCAATACAGGGATTCATATTCTTACCATATCCATATTTTGGACTTTTTATCATATCAATATAATCTCGTCCACCAGAAATGGTTTTAAGGGAAAGGCCAAAAAGCTTTGCCACACGAGTAGCCTCATGTTCACATCCTTTCCTTGTACAAGTACAGAAGGGAGTAACAAAATTCAGAACAGTAACATCCACTCCTTGATCAATCATAAGTTTAACAGCTAGAGTACTATCTAATCCACCGGAAAGTAAACCTATTGCCTTTATGGTCCCACGATCATTCATGATATCAAACTACTAACTGAAATCCATCATCTCTTTTTTACTTTATTCTTAAATACCAACATATTTTGCATAAAGTGATTTTGCAATTTTTTTGTCATTTGTACCTGTGATAATTGTTCTGCCATTCCTGAAAATATTAAACTCATAACCAGGAATTCTAAATCTAAGAACGACTTCATGTATGTACACATCACCTAATCTCTGTAACTTTTCTGCCAATTCTTCAAAAGAAATTTTCGAACTCTTGGCTGGTGTGATCTGTATTGCACCAGATCCACATAACGAAATTAATGTTTCTTTATTTTTTGCATTCAAAAACTCAAAGTTATGCCTAACACAACATTCGCAATCTTTTCTCTTTTTTATCTTTATCTTATGAAAATCATGACTCCACACATCATACATTAAAAGATCCCTATTGATATCCTTTTTGAGAAGAATTTTTAGCGCTTCAGTACCTTCTATACAGGCAATAATCCCTGGAATAGAATTCAGAACTCCAACTGTATCACAGGTGGGCAACGACCCTGCGTCTGGAAGATCCTGGATTACACATCTAAAACACGGTGTTTTGTGTGGAATAACATTCATGGTCATCCCATAGGTCTCGATGGCCCCACCATATACCCAAGGAATACCATGTTTTACACAGGCATCGTTTATCAAAAAACGAATAAGCATATTGTCTGTCCCATCTATAACTACATCCATGTTTTTGATAACATGCTCGATATTTTCATGATTTACATCATCCACAATACATTCGATTTTGATATTGGAATTAATTTTTTCAAGTTTCTTTGCTGCAGTTGAAGCTTTAGGGAGTCCAATATCATCTTCATCAAAAAGATTTTGTCTTTGAAGATTATTTAACTCAACTATATCTCTATCAACAATTTTTATATGACCGATACCGCTTCTCACCAAATTATTCGCAATAGTGGTACCAAGTGCACCACACCCAATGACAACTGCATGACTTTTTTCCAGTTTCTCCTGTCCATCACTCTGAATGTTTTTTAGCAATATCTGTCTGCTATATCTATCATTTACAAACATAATTTATACCTTCTATGGAATATGGGATTTCAAAATATAACAAATAAGTGTTATTTAGTATTTCTTTCGATGTAAGTAAAAAAACACACTATATTTCCATATAACTCTACGCAGATAGTTTCATAGCACGTTTTTCATAATCTCTAATTTCTAATTTCTTAAGTGCATTAATCAAATTTTGAATGCCTGCAGTTTTTACAGCATATTGATCTGCATAATGTTCATCATTAAACCGGCGGAACGTTAGTGAAGTAAGTGCAAGCAGGGATGACAGGAATTTATTCGGACTATGATTCAAATGATATACTTCATGCGCAACTACAGCCATTATCTCATCATTCTCAAGTCGTTCAAGTAGTCCAACCGAAAGATAGATTCTATTTTTATACGTAAATGCCTTTATTTTCTGTGTATCAAGTACGCTAATATCGACCTTGAACTTTTGTCTGATCTTTGAAAGATAGGGTGGCGATCTGATAATATTACTGTCGAGTTGCAATTCAAGGTAATGTTTTACCAATCCTATCAATAATGTGCCAATAATAATTATTCCAAGATATATCCAAACCCATGTAAACATATCACAATTCATAGAAAAAAGGTTAAGTGAGATTATGACCGTCATGGAAGATTGACTTGCCAATAATGATTCATAATTTCGTTTAAATATGAACATAAATAAACATATAGCAGTTATCGATATTAATCCCATTAAAGGATATAACAGACTCGCTTCTGTGATACAGTACAAAAAACATTCAACACCGATCATTTTCAGTTTCCTCTTTTTCGATTTTTCCCGATAGAATCAACAGTAGAGGTACCAAATGTGTCAACCAAGCAGTCAATTATCTTTTCACAAATTTTGGTCCCTACTTTTTGTCTATTGCCAACGGGAGAATATATGTATCTCATTCTGGACCCAGTTTCATCAATTGTACGATTGACAAAACCAGATTTTGCTAATCTGTCTAGTGTTCCGGCTACACATGCTAAGGATAAGTCATTACATTGTTGTCGAATCTCAGGCGATGTCATCTTCTTTTTTTCCCAGAGTAATTCTAGAATCCGCGCTTCATTTGGACTAAAGAATTTTGTTAATCCTTCTTTGCCAAGACTTATTCGTTCTATTTTCACCATTGTTTTACATATACTGTAAACAAAGTATATAAAATTTGTTGTACATCCCTTAACTTTAAGTTTACATTTACCGTAAAGTATTTATACACTAAAGGATATATATTGTTTACACCAATTGTAAAGAAAATGGGGAGTTTGGTCTGAAAAAATATTATTTTTATTTCCTTCCTCTTTTCCTCCCTTCCAGATCACACTCCCCAACTTTCCTCTCCATTTATGTTTTAACTTTCTAATTTATATGATTTGTTAAAAAAGATTTTGTTAAATCTAACATTAGACTTATACTTCCTTTGTATCCACCTTATAAATTAACTCTGTTTTTTTAATGTGAATATAACTTTCTTGGACATCAAGTAGGTTTAATTCAAAAATATTTTCCTACCATATGCATTGTGTAATAAAATAATTTGAAGCATAACGTTACAAGTGTTGCAATAAAAATCTTACAGAAAACTTTAAATCTATGTGATATATATCTATTTTGCCAAATATTTTTATTTGGAGGAACGGAGGTAAAAAATGAAAAAGAAACTATTAGGCATTTTTGTATGTATGCTGTTGATTGCAACTTCTTTACCAGCAGTAGGGACAATGACTGAAAAAGAAATTTCAACTAATAATCCCAGGGAAACATTACAACCTCCAGGGTGGGGATTAGATCAAAAACAAACTAGCAATTGTGGATCTGGAATGCAATTTTGGCCTCCTTTATGGCATGCTCAGAGTTTTAAACCTACAAAGAACAAACTTACAGCAGTTCAGATACATTGCTTTAAATATCATGATCCACCAGCAGGTATAGAACTCACAGTGTCCATTCGAGATTCTTTAAATGGAAGTGATTTAACTGAAGTAACAGTAAATGCAGACCAAATAGTGCCAACAGGAACATGGGTTACATTTGATTTTCCTGACATTGATGTCACTCCTGAAAATACTTATTATATTGTTTGTCGGAGTGATGGTGGTGATGCGGCAAATTGTTATGCATGGCTTTATGATTTAAATAATTCTTATGATAGAGGTGAAGCATGGATTTCACCTAATAATGATTCAACTTGGGTTACGCTCTGGGAATACTGGGGATCTCCTCCTCAATATCCAGATCCTGATCTATGCTTCAAAACATTTACTAAAAAATCTAAAGATAAAGCTTTCGACATAAACACGTTATTCCTAAGATTCCTAGAAAATCACCCACGTATGTTCCCGATACTAAGGCAATTGCTGAGACTATAAGTCTACACTAAACCAATCTTTCTCTTCTTTTTTTAATTTCTTAAAATGATGGTTTCGATTCAATGACCCCATTTTAAAAAATGAGGTCTCTAAACATTGAATCGAGTGAACTCTCGGAGTTCAACTATTGGTGAATGTGATAGTAAAAGAATATCACAAGAGAGAAACATAAACTTTTACC
>JAUXAU010000118.1 GCA_030619765.1 Thermoplasmatota archaeon | reverse complement strand
AATCTGTTATTGACGAGGAGAAAATAGAACAACCAACTACAATATCTGTTAATTCAGAAAATCATCAATGGCCGATGTATAAACATGACCCACAACATACGGGGCGAAGCCCATATGATACGAGTAATAACCTTGGTGGAGTACAATGGAAATATCTTTACGATTATCCATCAACACGTACAGCTGTGATTGATATGAACGGAACACTATATATTTCCACATTAAGAGGTTTACATGCCGTATATATGAATGGGACAGGGAAATGGATAATAAATCATCATGGTAATAATGGTTACACACCTTTGATAAAATCTGATGGAACCATCTACATGGGTACGAATAAACGATTTTATGCATTTTACCCTAACGGTACAGTTAAATGGATACTAGACAAAGAAAAAAAATTCTCTGGTCATCCATCCAGCGGCCTTGATGGTTCTGTGTATGTGGGAACTAGCGATGGATACCTATATGCAGTTCTTCCAAATGGAACGATAAATTGGGAATATTATAACGGCTATGATTATATTTTTGATCCTGCGGTTGATAACCAAGGAAACATCTATATCACCACTGTCTATAAAAATAGTCTCTACTGTATGTATCCAAATGGAAGCCTACAATGGAAATATAAAGCAAACAATGATTTTAATTATGGTCCTGTAATTGGAGATGATGGTACGATTTATGTCATTCCAATCCATCGGCTTATTGCTGTAAACCCAGACGGGACTGAAAAATGGAATATATGGATTTCTGACTGGGCGGGTTTCCCTAGTCTTGCTCCTGATGGAACCATTATACTTTCAGGATGTAGTGAGTATATTACAGCATTAGATCCAGTAGATGGAGATATACTCTGGCAATTTCAAATTTATGAGGGTGTTTACTATATTGATGTCACTGGAATAGCGATTGGTGGGGATGGCACAATATATTTCGCTTACACCTATGCTGACTATGCGGGATACTTATGTGCGCTTACTCCTAATGGGATTCTTAAATGGGAGACTCATCTGACCAGCGACATCCAGCCGTATGATGGTCTTTTTATAAGGGGTGATCCATCTATCGGTGCAGATGGTACTGTTTACATTACAACTTGGTTCTCATGGGGAGGATCAAATTTTACTAGTTATGGGTATCTATATGCAATCGGCAATCAAAATCCAAGTGCCGCACCAGAAATACCAACAATAACTGGTAAAACCAATGGACTCTGCGGAGAAGAATATGAATACACGTTTCAAGCGACATCACCCACTGGTGAGGACATCTACTATTTTATCGACTGGGGTGATTATTCATTTGAGAATTGGATTGGCCCATTTCCTTCTGAAGTCGAAATAAAGATAAATCATACATGGGCCGAGAAGGGCACTTATACGATCCAAGCGAAAGCCAAGAGTAGCGATAATCTTTGTAGTCCTTGGAGTGAACTGGAGGTCACTATGCCGATGAACCAGCAATCACAGAACTGGTGGTTTTTACAGTTCTTACAAAATCATCCACGGATGTTTCCGATACTGAGACAGTTGCTGGGTTTATAACTAGGTATGTGGTCCATACCTTGCATTAAAAAACAAAAAACAGAATCCGTTGTTCCACTTATTCGATAGTAGTTATCAAATAAAAAAGAATCTTTAAACCCAGCAATTCTTTTTTCTAATATCTGATAGATTTTGAATGGAGATATAATTTGGAGTTAAACGCGTCATCCTCGCAATTGCCGTTTCGGACTCGCATCCTATCGACTCCCGTAGAACCTGTGCGGTCAACTGTCGACAAGGAGAAAGATGTTAAATATCACAACGTCAATTGTGATATTGCACATGTTAGCAGTGTGGGAGGTGACTGCGAAAATAGGGCAGTTTTAGACAGCATTGATAAAGGCCATATTAGTTATAAACAAGCAACTTTGCCCCTTGATAGGGGTGCGAGGATGGTGAAAAGCGATTATGAAGTCCTACAGAATAAGTTTAGCCGGCTTGATTGTCCGATAACCTTAAACCCAAGTGAGGCAACATTTGACGATATAGCAATGCATGCATTGTACAGGCAACGATTATCTCCTGGAACCGTTGATAAAAGATTGCGATATGCTCGTTTCATGGAAAAACATCAAGTACCTATTGATTTCAGAAATCCCAGTTATACGAACTTTATTCGTCACATGGATTACCGTGAACAGGTAGAACAATGTACCTTTGCTCTTTCCAATGAATGGAAGACAATGAAGATGTTTCTCAAAGCATATGGAGTACTCATCTGGGATTATCGCCCTCCATTGTGTCCAAAAAACAAAGCGAGATACATCCCACTGCCAGATACAGTATACAAAATGATTCATTTCAACTACAGTAGCAACGATTATAAGAACGCTCTCATACAATATACACTACTCAATACATTTATGTTTGGCTGGAGAAATCCTTCAGAAACTTGTATTCTGACAGTTGACGATATCGACTTTGAAAACAAAACCCTGCGTATCACCGAACCAAAGAAATACAAATCGACAAGGATGATTGTTCCAGACTACTCGCTACTTGACGGGAAAAACCGGAAAAGCCTCAAATACTGGATTGACCACTGGCGACCCAAAGTAGAGAACCAGTATTCCGATAATGCATTGTATTTAAAACCAGATGGACACCCATTCGAGAAAGAACAATATCGAATGTTTATGACCAGAATGGTAAAACCATTTTTCCCAAGATATCAGCCAAAGATCTCACGTCACTGGTGCGCAATAGCACAATTGATTAAGACAAAGATAAAAACAAACCATTTCGATGTATATCAGGTTAGAAATTGGCTTGGACATAGTGAAATCCAGACGACAATGGGTTATATATCTGATTCAGAGCAGTACTACAAGCTTGCGCCGTATGACTGGTTCCAACGTGTCCTCAAATACAATAGGGTAGAGGAAAACACGAAAAAATCAGTACAACGGTCAAAAAGGGGAGTACTGACCAAGATTTCTCCGAGAGATAGAAGCGGACCCACGGGGATTCGAACCCCGGTAACCGGCTCCGAAGGCCAGTAGGATATCCACTACCTCATGGGCCCAATTTTAAAAAGAGGAATGGTAAATATACTATAAAACTTAGCTTTGAAATTCAGTGATAATCAAAAATTTAAATGAAAAAAATTTAAAAGGAGAAGAAATTAGGAATATGAAGCAACTATTTTATATATCACCGTACAAAGTCAATATCTACCTTAGAACTTGTTAACACTTTTTTTGTTGCCACCGGTTGTATTTCTCGCAGGTTATGGGCACCCAATAGATTTGGTGATTGTACACCGGTCATGATTGCCATTACTCTGCACTTTCCTTCAAATTCAGGTTGGACACGTGCACCGAGAATGACATTGGCATAGCAATCCATGTCTTGTGTAAGTGATTTTGCAACATCTTGTACATATTTTAGGCTCATGTCTGGTCCACCAGTTATATGAACAAGTGCTCCAGCGGCACCACTATAGTCAACGTTTAGAAGTGGATGATTAAGCGCTTCTTTTACAATTGCCTCTACTCCAGCATCTTCATCTGCTTCTCCCCAAAGCATTACTGAAAGACCGCCAGAATCCACAATAGTCTTCATGTCTGCAAAGTCCAAATTTATTAAGGATGGCAAAGTGATTGTTTCTGAAATTCCTTTCACCGTTTCTGCAATTAGTTGATCCATCACAGAAAATGCTTGATTTATTGGAAGATTTGGCACAAATTCTAACAGACGATTGTTGTCAAGAACTACGGTGCTGTCTGCTTTTACTCTTAACTTATCAAGTCCTTCATCTGCTTTGATAAGTCTTGCTCTTTCTACGTTGAATGGGGTGGACACCATGCATGTTACAACCGCTCCATTCTTCTTTGCTAACTCGGCAACTATTGGAGCAGCTCCAGTTCCTGTACCCCCACCCATACCCGCAGTGACAAAGACAAGATTTGCACCTTTAATCAACTCCTCGATTTCACGACTTGATTCACGTGCTGCACGTTCTGCAACATCAGGAAAGCCTCCTGCTCCCAAACCATGGGTAAGAGCTGATCCAATCAATAATCTGTGATCGGCTTCTACCAAATCCAGGGCTTGCTTGTCAGTGTTAATAGCGATAGTGTCTGCCCCTTTTACACCTAGTTTCTGCAATCTGGTAATTGTATTTCCACCAGCACCTCCACAACCAATAATAACTATCCGAGGAATCCCAAACATTTCCTCGTCAATAGAAACATTACTTTCTTCTTCAACTTTATTTTGTATTGCGGCTTCAATAAAAGATTGATTATTTTTGCTATCGGTCATCCCATTCCTCCTATATTCTGGTAGTTGGAAGGACGCCTTTTTCTAGGCGCCCTTCAAGGGGTGCATCCCATCCCCTATTTTTTATATTTATTTTTTTAGATAAGGCTCGAGGGCCTCAACCGCAGCTCCCAACTCCTGCACCTTCTTGATATTGTCAGCCTTTTCAATGATGCGGCCAGAATGATTTCTTATATATTCATTCACCGCTTGGCGTATTACCTCTGAGCGGGTTAAAAACTCACCCGCTTTGATGAAAAGGTCGATCTGTTGAAGGCAAATTTGTGGTAGTCGGATTGTGACGCGGTTTGTTTCCATCTTTCTCCTCACTTATATAAAACGTGTGTCAAACAGGTGACATTACGGTGTCGAACGTTCATCTACGCGTACGACTAACAAACGACAAACGACATCATTCGTCTGACAAACGTAAAAACGAATAAGACATTTGGTTTAAATAGTTTTCCATTTTTTTTCTATTGAACGATTCGCCCAAAAGCAACCGTGCCCGAAATTTTTTCTATTTTTACTTTAACCGTTGAGCCTTTTACAGACCCCGGTATATAGATAACATATTTATCAAAAAAAGCGACGCCGTCTCCCCTCTTGCCAATATCCTTTATTGTTAATTCATAAATACTACCTTCTTTTAATGTTTCAAGAGGTGTCTTCATCATCTTCTTTTTCATAGAGCCAATAGATCGAAAAGCACCGCATGCATCACATCTAATAAGTATTGTCCTTCCCTTCTTAACAAGATGAGTATCTGGTCGATTACATTCTGAACACAGAACATAGGTGTTTACATACTCAACAAGTTTATCCTGTATAGTTCTTGCAGGAATTTTACCTTGAAAAATGATTCTTCCTCCAGATATCTCACCTGCAGTACCTATGCTCCCTAAGAAAAACTTCAATAGATGATTTGCTTCACGATTTAATGTATCAGTTATCTTATCAAAATTTCTTAGCACAGTTGTATTACCTTCATAAAATATGTCCGCTTTTGGCATCTTAAAACGATCTTCCTCGACGCTTTTAGTTGAAGTTATGCTTTGAACTTTTTTCAATAGCTCATTATAATCTAAATCAGACATATTTCTAGATGGCAAATGATAAAGGCTAATAAAAAACTTCCGTAAGAATAAAGATAAAAAAGAAAGATTTATTGAAGAACGTACAACCTTAACTTTTGAAAATATGGGGTTTTTCCTTTATACCCATTACTAAAAAACCTTCTTTCATTGCTTTCTCAGCAACGTCAGTTCTTCTTGTATAAATCTTTTTGTTGCCTTTCGTCCAATGCCAAATGAGCTCGTACATTTCTCTCCCCCAAATAAGTTTGGTGCTGGGTGCAAATTAGAAAGGTGTTTAAATAATTTTTTATAAAATTAAGTCTGTGTTATCCCGAAATTACTTCCTTCGAGAAAATAAAGTAACCGATTTAGTATACATGAAGAAATTGAATCAGAAAAAAGTTCGATGGATAGTAAGAGAGATGGAAAAAGGGGATAGATCTGCTTATAGAATAGCCAAAA
>JAUXAU010000053.1 GCA_030619765.1 Thermoplasmatota archaeon | reverse complement strand
CATCTTCAAGGGCACATCTCAATGGTGTGCCTGCGCGACAAAAAAAAGAACGGTTGACCGGGCATAAAAGAGCGACTTTTCATCTGCGGGTCTTCCGCTATGCTTCAGACCACGCAGTATTCCCAGCCGCAACTATAAATTTGGTTTGTTAACTATCAAAAATTGTCACTTATAAAAGTACACTATTTTCTCCTTTTAATTTTGATTGGCTTATACGGTTGAAAAGCTTTTAAACCTTCTTCAAAAGCCTTTTTGTTAATTTCTTTATATTTTTGAGGAACGGTATCAAGAATTGTTTCAAGGAGAACATTCGATGGAAAAGGAAGAACACCGCTTGCTGCAAGGGCGCCGAGCATTACAATGTTTTTTGATATGGGAGCACCAGCGTTTTTTGATATCTTTAACGCATCAAGCGTATAGAGCTTAGCATAGCTTCTTATTTCTTCGAAGACGTATTCGATATCTGGATATTCTTGCAGGCCGATTGAAACCGTGAAAGGAATTACTGGCGTTACATCGGTGATAATCTTTGTTTTTTTGTTTGCATATTGGATATATCGAAGCGCCTCTATCGGTTCGGTGCATAACATAGCATCAGCTGTGCCTGTTGCTAGGAGTGGGCCTGAAACATTGCCCATTCTCACTGTACAAATGACTGAACATCCTCGTTGTGCCATCCCATGAATCTCAGAGGCATACACGTTAATATTCGCATTGACTGCTGCCTTACCCAGAATGTTCGTTGCAGTAATAACTCCTTGTCCTCCTAATCCTGCTAACACAATGCTAATCTTACGGTCCATCTATTTCCTCTCCCCCTTCTGTTTTATGGCATCAAATGGACATATTTGCACACAGTTTCCACAACCGTTACATTGCATCTCATCAATATATATGGTACCGTTTTCTGCGTAGTAAAACGCTGGGCATCCAAATTTATCAATGCACGTTTTACATTGATTACAATTTTCTTGGTCAATAAAATAAACAGATTTTTTCTTTCCCGACACTCTTTTTCTCTGGAGTTCCAAAAGAATGCATGGTGCTTTACTTACTACAACTGCTGGACCTCTGAAATCCAACGCTCTCTTAAAAGCAGATGTTGTTTCTTTAATGTTGTTAGGGTCAACAATTTCAATATGTTCTACGCCCAATCCTTTGACGACATCCTCCACTTTAATAAGCTTAGCTGATCTCCCCATTCCGTCATATTCAGATCCTGGGTGTGGCTGATGACCCGTCATAGCAGTGGTTCGATTATCGAGAATAGTGATGGTGCAATCATGGTTATGGTGCACCGCATCAATAATAGGTGGAATACCTGCATGGAAAAACGTTGAATCACCCATAAAAGAGATAATTTTTTGATCAGTTGAAATAGCGAACCCTACTGCCGTACCCGCGTTAGACCCCATACAGATTAAAAGATCTGCCATCTCCAATGGGGGTGCCTTACCTAGACCATAACACCCAATATCACTTGGATAAATTGTTCCTTTAGGTGAAGCTTTTTTCGCAGCGTAATAGGTGGCACGATGTGAGCAACCAGGGCATAGTATTGGTGGTCGGCTTGGTAATTGAATTTTTACTTTTCTAGGTTTAGAAAGTGGATTTTTTATCTTGAAGATCTTAGATATAATCTCCGTAACAATATCAGGGTTATACTCATATAAACGCGAGAAGTGACCAGTGGATTTTCCATATATTTTAACATCGGCTCCGATGTCATATGCTATTGTTTTGAATTGATTTTCCAGAATTGGTTCCAATTCTTCAACCACTATTATCTCTTTGCAAGAATTGATAAATGTTTCACATATCTTCCTTGGCAGGGGATGTGTCATCCCAAGTTTAAGTATAGAAACATCGAGTTTTAAGTCATCAGCAACTTCCCTCACATAATTATATGAAACACCAGAAGTGACAATCCCCATACTGCTTGGTTTTCCACATTTTATGATTTCGTTAAACGATGACTTATCCGAGATATTCTCTGCTTCCTCAAGTTTTTGAAGAAGCACAAGATGTCGTTCTCTAGCTGTGGCTGGATGAAGTACTAGTACAGAAGGATCTTTTTTAAAATATCCTTTTCCTCGTGGTTTCCGTGGTTTTTTCACCATAACAGGACCTCTTGCATGATTCAAGCGCGTTGTTGTCCTTAGTAAAACCGGGAGTTGTAATTCTTCAGAGATATCAAACCCTACTCTTGTCATTTCCTTTGCTTCTTGAGGTGTTGTAGGTTCAAGCATAGGTGCATTACCAAATAAAGCAAAGTATCTATTGTCCTGTTCGTTCTGGGAGGAATGACAATATGGGTCATCTGCTGAAACAATAATGTGCCCTCCTTTAGATCCTGCGTAAAGATAGGCCATAAACGCATCGCTTGCAACATTCAATCCAACATGTTTCATACACGTAAGAGCACGTAAACCACAAAAGGACGCTGCGGCTGCTATTTCCAAAGCGACTTTTTCATTTGTTGAATATTCAAAATAGAATGGTGGTTTTTTCCCTTGTCTTTTATGGTATTTTGCTATTGCAGAGAACGTATCTGCTATCTCTGAGGAAGGAGTCCCAGGATAGGTTGTCGCTACGTCGACTGCGGCTTCAAGTGCTCCTCTAGTGATTGCTTCATTCCCTAGGAGAAACATTGTTTTTCCAGTCTGTACTTCCACAAGTTCCATATTAAAAATCCCTCGATAAAGCCTCCATAGTATCAGTAATATCAATCCAAATGAGGACTGCAAAAAAACCTGAATATATTGTTAAGACGGCAAGAACAATAATTTTTGCTATTTCATAATTATAAGGTTGCGTTCCATAAGCAAGCATAGGTAGGCTTGCAAACATTAAAAGATAAATAATTAATTCATAAGTTGGTAAAGAACGCCGTCGATATAAAAAATTTAACGGGCGCATGATTAATGAACGTGATTTAGCTGACAATTCTGTTCCCTCATTTCTTTTTTCCGAAATAATAACCTATTACATGGTTAATAATCTTTTTTTCCAATTTATTACCAAATTATTAAAAATTCCACGTTGGGAATATGAAAAAAAGAATACACACCAGAAGTTAAGATTTACGTTTTTTTATGAAGTTATGAGTTAGTCATAACCTTGAATAACTGCTTTATTGCCCCACTTCTTCAGAAATCTTTATTGTTGTATAAATGTATTTGCTTTGTCGCTCTATATGCAGGTTATCGGCAACTAATTGTTTTACAAAATTAGCAATGGTTTTCTTGTTAGTTTGATTGGTTGGACCTTTTGTTAAATGAGTCAGATATAATTCATAGTATCGGTTCATTTAAGAGAGGAAAATTGCAGGAATCTTTGCCCATGAAGGAGTAAAATTGCTCTTTTCGCCAGAAGAATCTTTGAGAAAGGGTAGAATTTATATAACACATCATACTATAATTAATTATTATAGGGGGAAGTAATACATAAAAGGAAAGCTATTCATGAAAGCCTTAGTAATTGCAGTTATACTCTTTTTTGGTGTAGCATGCGCACCATCTTTTGATGCCAACGTCAGCGGACAGTTCTTGGAGGGAATATATGTTGAAGTCGCAGCAGATTTTATTAATGGTTCCGATGTGAAACCTCCTGCGTCTAAGTTGATGAAAGTTCAATTGAGTTTTGCAGCGTTTGCTGATACTCATATTGGTGCTCGATATCAATATCCTCATTATAGGATGGCAGATTATTTAGACAAACTTGGGGAGGATTTGGTTAATAACACTAATCTACTTGATTTTGCAATCCATCTTGGGGATATAATTAACCATAATACGGCCCAAGTGAACGGCGTTGGTCTTCCCCGCATTGTAAATCAATACAAGAATAATCTGAAGGCATATCTGTTATTTCATATCAATCTACCATTCCATTGTGTTATTGGTAACCATGATGTAAACGATTACGAAATGAACAACGGTAATCCACATAATCTAACCAAATCACTGATTGACGAACTCAGCATGAACAGTCCTGTGTATGCAATGATGCGAGATGGTATACTCTTCCTCGTTGTCCCAGAGTTAGGATATATCACATGGACCCATCCAGTTGAATACGAATGGATTGAATATATGACTAGTCAGTACCGAGATACGACTACCATTATTCTCTGCCATCAAGCCATCGAAGACACCACTGCTGGTGGTGGCGGTACATATCGTGGCAAACAAGATATGGACTGGTGGGCTAACCTGTTCCAGAATAACCCACAGATTAAAATGTGGATCCATGGTCATAACCATTATCTTGACTGGTATGTTGGTAATCATAGCACCGGACAAACATGCCCTATTCGACAATTTGGGCATGAAATGGCGTTTTCTGCTCCTTATTCACAATTGGATTTCCGTAATTCTCATGAGGAAGATAGAATAGTCATCTACAATATTACCTCCACAGGTATTACTACTGCTACCTGGGAGAATAACGGCGCTGGAGGCCATTGGGTATCAGAATATATTCATTCATGGAATGTTCCCACCACTTATGATCCAAATGCCGAGGATTGGTATTCCCTCCCTATGTTCCTTCAGGATAATGAGACACAGTTAACTGATATGAAATTGTTATCACCTAGTATTACCCTGCAGCTTATCGGTACGGTACCCATGGAACTCTTCTATGATGCACGAATGGAGTCACCCTGTAGCAAGGCTGATGAGATAATTCTTGGATTCGGTGATGACCGATCTGGAAACGTCATTTGGACCAATCCAGGTATGAAGGTACATGGATCTACTACTATCACTTTCCCGGAGAAATATCCATATGACGCTTTATTGAATCATCCTCATTTATTTCCGATACTACGGTATCTACTTGGGCTATATCCTCATTTATTTCCAATGTTTCGTTATATATTTGAATTATATTTTTACAGTAATCATGAGGATGGGCGAAGTGGACAGCCGTATCGTTGTTTCCCAATGGGAACGATCTGCGCTGCTATTCCTGGTCAGACATACAATTTTACTATGACTGCTCGGTGTACTTCTGGCAATGGTAGATTTAACATGAGAGTAAGTTGTTGTGATTGGGGTACAAGATCACAGTATAGCGTACTTGCAGGCAGCGAAAATCAGGTATTTTCTCATGTATTTGGATCTAGTTATGAAACAATTTATGGTACGTACAAAGTCCCCGATGATGAGAACGCATGGTTTTTGCAGGGGACATTAGATTTCCTTGATTCTACTGATTATGATGTATCTTTGTTTAGTGTTAAACGGGAACGGAGTAACGATACGACTGATGATTTCCATTTGTATCTGAGTGGGAGTTGGTATAATATTTCAGGAACTCTTGATGAAAATGAAATGGTAAACTTCTCTGTTGATCCGCAGGTTCTTTGTGATGCTGATGGTGTAATGAATTTTACTGCTTTTATTGATGGAAATCGGTATGGTATGGTAAATCTCATCTATCGTGAACCGCTGCTGCTAAGTAGGAATGCTCGATTTCGGGTGAATGGTTTTACTGGTGGTATTTTTAATTTGAGTCTTACGAAGGCGATTTCACGGAATTCTGCGGTTTTTAAGATGTTTCCATTCAGCACTGATTCTATGTATGATCACATGGATATCTCGGCTGATGATGGTTCTGGTGTGAAGCATACTGGCGATAACGGGAATCTGTGGCTTGCTTGTAATTGTCCTGATAGTGATGAGCGTTATGTTGAGGTTACGCTTTATCCAGATTATTGAGCGTAAAATATTCTTAGTATTGGGAACAAATTTGGGTGGATATTTAAAAAATCTAAGAAAGGTGCACTAATTGTCCTTTTCCTTGGAGTTTTTAAATATACAGGAATAACATCAAAGTCTTCGGGATTTTCTTGGTTTTCTACTCTTATGTATCCTTCAAATTCTTTATTTATTTCATTTGGTGCAACAACGGTTACTTGTACTGCTACTGGTCCATCCTCTGGAGTAAGATTTTCACCAGATTCAGGATTAAATGACCAATTTCCCCAATTTGGGAATGATTCTATTTTCCAGTTAAGGAGAGAACCAGTATCCCCTATATTTATTACCTGAAAATTACCATTTAAAGTTACTCCCGCTTCTACGTCTATCCAATTAAAACTACCTTCACAATCTAAATCTGGTTCATCGGGTTGAGGTTCTTCAGGTGGATAGTACTGGATTTTAAACACATTATTTTGAACGGGATTTGGATATGGGTTTTCATATTGCCAAACAATTATTTTTTCAGGAGTGACTTCTAAGAATTTACCTGCAGGGCCATTACATATGAGAGTGTTTCCGTTAGGAAGTCGCTGAGCACCACCTACAAACCATGCATAGAAATTAGCATCATAGATCCATATCTGCTCTTCTGGCCCATATGCTGAGCCAGGTTCAAGATAATAACTTCCATTGCTATCTACAGGAGGTTCAATTTCATCAACAGAAGTATAATCAGGCCCTGGACGTCCCCCTCCATTATTAAAAACTAGAATGTTTCCTTCACCAGGGTATCCGGGTTCTATCCATCGGGCATCATGCTGACCATAGAACTTTTGATCGCCAGTAATTCCTGCTCGATATGCGCGTGGATTTCCCCAGCGGTAAAGAATATCTCCACCTCGCCCACTGTTACCACCCGTATGACCTGCTGCTTCCGTTGTTGTTGTACTATGATCGATTACCCAAATTTCATTAAAATTATGTACACTTACAAGTATTTGATCAAATTCCTCGTTGTAATCAATAGAATTCGTATGGAGCCAATCAGCTTTATTGCTCCCAAAATTAATATCAATTAACTCGGGGTGATCCGCTACAACACCATAATTATCTTTAGACGGATCATAATCCTGAATCAGATGATCCCACGCATGCCACTCCCATACAATATCACCACCTGTTGGACCAGTAGGCTCAACTTCGATAACATGGTCAGGCTTTATCGTGTTACCTTGAAGGTAATTCGGATCACGCCCTGCAGCAATCGCCTCATTACGTGTCTTGTATTCCCAGGCAATCATCAAAATATTACCATTTGGCAATGGTTCAATGTCATGATGGCTTAGATAATCACTTGTATAGTATGTAAAATCCCAGATTATAGATCCATCCCATGCTATTCTTTGAACAGCTCCTCCGGCTCCACCACCAGAAAAAGACAATTTTCCCGTATAAAGAATCGCACCATCATCCAACATATAAACAGATTCTCCAGGTGTATAACTACTTGACCAAGTATGATTCACTGTTCCATCTTTATCGATCAGATATGTTGTTTTAGATTGCATAGGGGCAAAGAGGATTTGCCCTTCATCCATATATATGCATTGTTCATAATTACGATTTACCGTATGAGTCATTGACAAAGGCATAAAACATGTTCCAAACAATAAAATAATAATCAAAAAAACAATGGCTCGATAATAAGTGGATATTTTCATATTAATCAATTTCCAATAATTTTATTATAATAACACAATATTTAAGATATTTATAAGTTTTATTCCTAATTTATTCCCAAATTTTCAGATATTTGAAATTTGATGTAAAATTGTGCCGTCCCAATAAATCTTTGATGATAAAATTTTTTTACTTTTTTCAGTTAGTTGTCCTTTAATTATTGGTGGCATATCTTTATCAGATATCTTTGCAGCCCAAGCAACCATTCGACGGACAATCCACCATGAATGTGTAAATTCATCTATTGCTTCTTTACTTAACGGTACAATTTGTTTCCATTGATGAAACCCAGTTGCAATACATTTGAAACCAGTATTATTAACTTCCTCAATTTTTCCACCCCACCAGATCATGTATTGTGGATGTCCAGTACAAAGAATTATTCGGCCATTGTTTTTATTTGGATAGATTTCTGCTGTCATTGATGCTTTATTTGAAAAATTAAGTTCAATTAATTTATTAGATGGTTTCCAATCTCCAGCAAAAAAATAGGAATACAGTGGGAGATTTCGCAG
Organism: Thermoplasmatota archaeon; assembly: GCA_030619765.1. GTDB lineage: Archaea > Thermoplasmatota > E2 > DHVEG-1 > DHVEG-1 > JAGLML01. Next base: position 15,671 of record JAUXAU010000053.1, on the reverse strand, counting down.
ACTACCTTTATTAGCCTTGATGAATTTTAAACCCTTAAAAACGGAAAAAATTAAACCATGTATTCCACCGGAATATTTCCATGCAAATATTTTTGTAGTCTCATCTTCAGATAATTCTTTTTCAGGATATCTTGCCAATACCTTTACTTCCCTATCGGGTTTTTTAGGTACAATTAGAGCTGGGCCACCCCACCATCTAATACGTTCAGTATCCATTGGAAAATCTGAAAAAATTGGATTATCTTTACTTATTTTGAAATCAATTGGAACGCCATTTGCAAATATTCTTGCTCCATCAACTGTTTCACCAGGGGCATAAGAAAAAACATAAGCAGTGGCACCAATTTGCTCAGGATATTTATTTTGAAATGGATAAAAAAGTGGAAATGCAAGGTTATTATAATATGATGTGACACATGAAACACCAATAGCACTTTTATCATACCGTCTCTCTAAGAAAGTCCTTGTTTTCCTTTTGTTTCCGGTAGTGAGTCCTGTTATTAAAGCTGAACCTCCGCAGATTCCAACGTATCCTCCTCCATCTTTTATAAAATCTGAAATGTTTTTTTTCCATTTTTGCGTTTTTTTTCGTATACTAGATCCTTTTACTATAGCTTCAACATCTCCTACTCCGCCCCCCGGAGCTAATAAAACATGGAATCTAGAGGTAGTCAATAATCCATTTATTATATCCTTATCAAATATTTTAGATGTCGAAATTTCATAGATAACATCGCCACACTTCCATTTATATCCATCCAATATCGCGGGAAAATATTCCTTCCCTGAACCCCAACCAAGTAGTTCCTCCCAAAGTATTGCAACTCGAACTATTTGGGTTCGTTTGCCATTGATCAATTTATTACGATTCGGTAACATATTTTTCACTTTGGCGGATCATAACCCCAGCGGTCGATAGTAAAATTCCAATTATCGCTAACATGCTGGATAATTTTTTTATCAATAGTGTAAACATTTGTTTTGTAATCTTTTTGCTTTTCAAGATATTTTTGCATTTCTGGTAAAGCATTTTTTAATCCAGGTATCTTTAATTTTGAATATATCTTTTCAACTTGTTTTATTGGATCTGAAACAAGGTCTTCGTATCTTATATCAACAAGTTTATCTTCGGGAATTTGGTTTTTTTGTTTAAAATAGCTTTTCATAAGTCTTTTGTAATTTTCTATTACTTGTTTTTCAATTTCCTCTTTTGATGCATTTTGTAATGCTAGTTTATCTAATACTTTGTTTCGCATTTTTATTGTCGAAAGATATACCTTGTATGGATTTCTATAAATATGGATAAAGTTGGCCTCTGGAAAAATTTCTAGCAGTGTTGTGATTCTAGCTGTATTTGCAGGGTTTTTCAGAAGAAGTCTTTTTTCACTATTTGCATAACTAACATTTTTCATAAATTTTAGATAATTTTTCTTCCATTCGTCTTTTTCTTTATCTGTTAAATCATCAAAATGTATAGATTTTAAATATTGCTCTTCTGCGTTTCTTGCGAAATGTAAGCAATGGAAAAATGACCATGGGGATAGAACTGCAATGGCTGCTTCCTCCTCATAGGGGCCATCGATATCGACTCTTATTTCATCCATAGGTCTTTTTTTGGGGAGAAAATTTGAAAGGAATTTTTTTAATGGGTCAAGTATTAGAAAACTATCAGGAAGAAGTGTGTTCCATAATGATACATAGCAGAATTGTGGATCTTGACTTAAAAGTTCATGAAGGTAGGTTGTACCAGTTCTCCAGTGACCTACTATTATTACTGGTGGATGTTTTATTTTCATATTATTGATTTTTGGGTCATATTTTATTTTAAAAAGTGCTCGTGCTGGAGCAGTTAAAATTGATACTAATGTAATAAAACATCCTCTAGCAAGGTATCTTTTATCTACTCCTCCATTTTTTTCTAGAAGTTGTATCCATTTTTTTGTTGATATACCAAATAGTGGGTGCTGGATAGTTTTATTATTCTTTTCTGTATTTTTCATTTTTACTCCTTTTTATCAAAAACACGGAATTTCTTATACAATTTAGCACCAGTTATATCAATTGTTGTACGCGCAGCAGCATTCCCTTCATCTATCCAACCAACCTCTGCACCATTATATCCCCTTTTTTTCATTTCAACTAAAGTTTCATAGTTCAAATACGATCCAATATTCTGATTACGGAACTCTTTTTTAATACCAATAAGAGGCAATTTCCCTTTATTTATCCGGTTTTTCATATAGAGGAATTGGAGCAATTGATAAGGACCTAATCGTCCATTCATTTTCTGAAATATCTGATTATAATCTGGTGTTGACCAAATATAAGCAACTGGTGAGCCTTTGAATTCAGCAATTAAAAACAATTTTGAATCAACAAACCATCGCAATTGCTTCACCCCAAACCGTGATTTAACCTCATCGGCAGAAACAGGTACATATCCCCAATGGTCTGCAAAGGTTTGTAAGAATAAATCAACCCACCATTTCAGTTCCTTTTGTGTATGTAATCGATTAAACGGACGAATTTTTATACCAGATGCAGAACACTGCTGAGCCCTTTCTTTAAGTTTCGTGGGAATTGGTTTCGTTAAATCGATATAATACAGCAGTTGATCGCGAGCTTTTTTCATATCAAATTTCTCAGCAAACGAAATATAATATGGCGGTGAGTATGACGAAAGCAAACTTGGCGGTGAGTTAAAGCCAGTATGTAAAAAACCACAGCCAATATCAATCCGGCCATCGATTGGCCCCCGCATTACTGTCATTTCTTTTGAAACGAGCCAGTCCTGAGCACTTTGCAATAAAGTTTCAGCGCATTTAAAATCTTCATTGCATTCGAAAAAACCAAAATATCCAATTTTTTCATCGACTGTTTCAAGGAATTTATAGTCTATTATTGCTGCAATTCGACCTGCAACTTTATTATTTTTCCTAGCAATAAATAATTTACATTCTGAATGCATCCAAAAAGGATTCTTTTTTTTAAAAAAATCTTTAAATTCATACCAAAAAGGAGGAACCCAAAATGGATCATCTTCATATAACTGAAAAGGGAAATTATAAAATTTTTTAAAGTGTTTAAAATTAGTTACTGTTTCAATACTCAAATTGTTAGGGAAATTTCTTCTTTCATTATTATTTGTTTCAAAAACATAGCCAGCATTTAATTTCGATTTTGAAACATTATTGTGTTGATATAAGTCTGATTTATCTTTGTAAACAGATCCTGGTTTGAGTAATAAATGCATTTAAAATCTTACCTTTTTGGTCAATAACTATTGTTTCGGGTATACCAGGATAATATTAATAGTTTCTCGCAATTAAATATAACAGAAGGAGCTCCTCATATTAAATATTGCCAATTGTTAAATTATTCAAATAAAATAATTTCAACAGTGTCTTTTCATTTAATTCCAGAGATTAAATATCTATCTATTCTCTCCAAAACCCAGGTTTTTTAAAGAAATAATTGTTACGAAATTCGAGTTATAATATGCCATGGATTTCTGTTGTTGATGAAGCTGATGCTACTGGAAAAGTTAAGAGGATTTATGAGGAGATCCTAAGCAAACGAGGCAAGATCTCAAATATTATGAAAATTCATAGTTTGAATCCAGATGCAATGAAAGAACATATGAAGTTGTATCTCACGCTTATGTTCGGTTCTTCAGGACTACCACGTGAAGAACGTGAGCTAATTGCTGTCGTTGTTTCGACTGTTAATCGTTGTGAATATTGCATTAATCATCATGCTGAAGCATTGAACCATTACTGGAAAAACAATGAATTGACTCAGAAATTGATACAAGATTATAAATCTATTACTCTCCCGGATAGGAAATGTAAGATGTTAGACTATGTTGTTAAATTGACAAAAACTCCTTATGCTATTGAACAGACAGATATTGATAGTTTACAGAAATCTGGTTTCTCAGACGAAGATATACTAAACATCAATCTTATCACGTGTTATTTTAATTTCGTAAACCGTATTGCTTTAGGTCTCGGTGTTAACTTTTCAAGTGATGAGATAAAGGGTTATAACTACTAAGGGTGTAAAAGTAATGGTTCCAAAGCCTTCATTTTCTGCAGCAAGAATAGCATATGCTACTGAAAGTCATGTAGATTCTAACCAATAGGGTTTATTAGTTTCACCTGCAACAACAACCAGGTATGGTGCATCGACAAGAAAATTCTTTTCTAGAGATATTTGCTTTTCTTTCATCCACTATTTAAACCATCCCTCAGAATTTGCGAAAATTTTTTTGTCAATCTCTTCACAGCGATTCTTAATTTTCTTCTTAAAAACAGGGTTGTCAATAATAATGTAAACATATAGCTTCTTATCTGCACCTGGCCGGGGCTAACAAACCTGCGTTAAGAATTAACTTAAATGTTTCCCGTGAAAACTTTTTATCAGAAAAATTTGTATGCTTCTACGGTTTTCCATCAAAATATATAGAAACATGCCTCTCTATTTACGTATCCCAATTTCAACATCTAATTCGTCGATCTTCCACTTTTTAGCAAGCTTTCCAATAGGTTTCTCTACAAAGGATACTGTTTTTGATCGTGTTTCTACTTTAATGTAGTCTTCCCATTTCTGAAGCGCCATTTTCTTCTCGGAACCAACATCGATTTCGGTAGATATCCTATCCTCTACATCGAGATCTAATTCCTTTCTCATGGACTGTATTCTTCTAATTATCTCTCTTGCAAAACCTTCTGCTTCTAACTCAGGTGTTAGAATTGTATCTAAAAATAAAGTTGCATTTTCCGCATCCGCCCGTGCGACATGTTCTTTTTCATTTTCAACTATTTCAAAATCTTCGTCAGTTAGTTTTATTGTTTCATTGTCTACAGTGATTTTGACTTCATTATTTTTTGATAATTCCCCGTAAACTTCTTCTTTATCTAAAAGTTCTAGCGCATCGATAATGCCCTTGGCTTTTCCCTTATATTTTGGACCTAAATGAGAATAAATTGGTTTTACAGATTTTGTCATAAATTGACTTGTGTCTCTAGCAAAAGAAATCGTCTTTACATTGAGTTCTTCTTTCAAGAGTCCTAGCAAATCCTTTATCGAATTCTCTATCTCGCTTGAACAGACTATTGTTGCGTCACTTAATGGATATCTAACCTTGATTCCGATCTTAGAACGCAATGCACGACCAACTTCAACAAGTTCCCTTATTTGTTCCATTCTCTTCTCAAGCATATCATCTAGAGCTTTTTCATCTGGTGTTAAGTAATCGCATAAATGAATGCTTTCTGGCATTTTATCTGTTCTAAGATTCTGGTAAGTCTCTTCAGTTATAAACGGAATGAATGGAGCCAAAAGCTTTGACAAGTCAAGGAAGATATCATACATTGAAGAATATCCTGAAAGCTTGTCTTCGGTCTTTTCTTCAACCCATAACCTCTTACGTGAACGTCGTAGATACCAATTGCTGAAATCGTCAATTAGAAAGCTTTCAATGGCTCGTGCTGCCTTGTGTATTTCAAAAGTTTCTATAAATTCGTGAATCTCTCCAATCAGACGGTTAAATCTACTCAACACCCACTTATCTAAAAACCCTCTCTTTGAAACAGGAATCATGTCCTTTTCAGGGTCAAACTTGTCAAGAGATGCGTATGTTGTAAAGAAATTATAGGAATTCCAAAATGTTAAAATGAATTTGCCTAGTGTATCTTTGACTGCTTCCTCATAAAACCGTGTTGACATCCACGGTGCATTTGCCGATATGAGATACCAACGTAATGCATCAGCGCCTTCATGATCAAGAATAATATTTGGGTCTACATAGTTTTTTTTACTTTTGCTCATCTTTTGATTGTCTTTATCTAAAACTAAGCCAAGTGTCAACACTGTCTTGTACGGATTTTTGTCAAACAAGAATGTAGATATAGCAAGCAATGAATAGAACCATCCGCGTGTTTGATCCAAGGCTTCGCTAATAAAATCTACCGGGAAATTGTCCTTAAATTTTTCTTTATTTTCAAAAGGATAATGCCATTGTGCAAAAAATGAGGATCCAGAATCATACCAACAGTCAATAACCTCTTTTTCTCTGGTCATTTTTGATTTACATTTCGGACATCTAATGATTAGTTTGTCAACAAACGGTTTATGTAAATCATAATCAGCAGGAAATGATTCACTTAAATCTTTTAGTTCTTGAATACTACCCACACAGATGGTAGATTTACATTCTTTATTGTCACAGATCCAGATTGGTAAGGGTGTTCCCCAATATCTATCACGTGAAAGAGCCCAATCTTTAACCTCCCTTATAAAATCTCCAAATCGTCCCTGTTGAAGATGTTCCGGATACCAATTAATTTGATTATTATTTTTTATCAACGAATCTTGTACCTTGGACATCGCAATAAACCATGATTCCATGGCGTAGTAGAGTAATGGAGAGTCACATCGCCAGCAAAATGGATATTCATGAGTATAATCCCTGGTTCCCTCGAGTAATTTTCGTTCTTCTAAATATTCAATAATACTGGGATCCGCATCCTTAACAAACTGCCCCTTCCACAGTGTAACCTCATCGGGAAAAGTTCCATCTAGTTTAACCAACTGAACAACAGGGAGATCATATTCTCTGCCAATATTATAATCATCTTCACCGAAAGCAGGGGCGATGTGAACAATACCTGTTCCGTCTTCCATAGTTACAAAATCTGCACAGATGACATACCATGCCTTTTTGTCTGGCTTAGCATAAGGAAATAACGGTTCGTATTCTATTTTCGCAAGTTCCTTACCTGAAAAACCATCGAGCAACTCATATTCCTGGCCTTTCAACAAAGCCGCAACACGTGCCTCTGCTAAAATCAAGGTTTGCCCATTATAACGTATTTTTATATATGTTTCATCAGGATGAACTGCAAGCGCTACATTTGATATAAGAGTCCATGGGGTTGTAGTCCATACTAAAAAATAAGAATCCTCATTTTTCAATTTGAATTTTACAAAGATGGAAGGCTCCTCCACTGTCTTATATCCCTGTGCAATCTCATGAGCAGAAAGTACAGTTCCACAGCGTGGGCAATAAGGAACAACTTTATGACCTTTGTACAATAGTTTATTTTTCCATGCTTGTTTAAGAGACCACCAGACAGACTCGATATACTCGTTTTTATAGGTTACATACGGGTCGTCCATATCAAGCCAGAACGCAATGCGGTTAGTCATATCAACCCAAGCGCGTTCGTATTTGAGTGTGCTTTTTTTACATTCCTTGTTAAACTTGGAAATTCCATATTTTTCAATAGCTTGCTTATCTTCTAATCCAAGCTGTTTTTCTACTTCTATTTCTACTGGTAAACCATGAGTGTCCCAGCCTGCTTTTCTCTTGATATAATGCCCATTCATTGTCTGATAGCGTAGAACAAGATCTTTCATTACTCTTGTGAGAACATGACCAGGATGGGGAAGTCCATTTGCAGTTGGTGGCCCTTCTAAAAAAATATAAGGTTTACAACCCCTTCTTTGCTCAGTGGATTTTTTGAATATTTCATTCTCTCTCCAGAACTTTTGAATTTTTTCTTCAACTTTTTTTGGAGTATATTTCTGAGGTGGAGACTGAATCATTGTTTTTTCACCAGATTAGGGCATAATCTTATAGAATCTACACATAATGACACAACACCATTAAAACCGTTTCCATCATATCAACAGATTAAATCGTCTTAAATAAACGATTTGTTTTTCCTTGAAGATTTTGTGCAATTTTCATAGGTAAATTACTCCTTTATTGATTCAAAAAAACTGCTTTATAGTCTCCATTTATTATTAGTAATTCCTAGCATCTTCTGACTTCATAAACTCCCTCAAAAGAGAGGTTGCATAACATCCTTTTTGCAATTCAAACTTTAAAATCAACGCCTGTTTTCCATCGTTTAATTCGTCATTATCTAGTTTCCAATCCATTTTATTTAACAGTGCCAAAAGCGACCGTCTTGAACCTGACGAGGAAAGATAAGGAATTTCAGGAATGATGAAATCCCTATAATCAATTTTTCCTTTCTCAACTATTTTATGTTCTATTTCACCCATCTCTCCTTCAGAAAAGATTGAGTCACTGCCAACCAAAAGGCCACTAACAAATGCTTTATTCTTTGAAACTTGTCTATTTACTTTCTCTATATTTGATTTAGTTACCATAATACCTTTATAATCTAATACGTTCTTTCTAACAGGCAGGACAATATCGCCAGCTATTGCTTTATTTAAAGGAATATTTTTCCGAATGCGTTCACTCAATATTCGATTAAAAAGATAGGATTGGTAAGCACTAACAAACATGGTCAAAAGATTTTTTGGCAACTCTTTTAAGGCATCAACGAAATCCTCTGACTCAGTGACCAATTTATTGAGGATTGCTTTTTCAAAATTTAGAGAGTTTGGATAAGATTGTAATGCTTTGGAAAAATCATACGATTTCTCTAAATCATCTCTCAATTTATATGTATCCTCATTTTCACCTGCCATAGGATTTGCAATATAACTCATTACTGCTTTTTCAAAATCTCCGTTTATTATATGTTTACCTATGATGTGAGTAACAGGCCTCATAATTCCAAAACGTTGCACTCCATAAAAATTGGGAAATCCACAATGTTTCTCCAGATATGTAGCAATATTTTGTACTTTTTTTGGTTTGATGTTTCTATTTATACTTCTTACAGTTACCTCAAATTTGTTTCCGTACAACTCTCCTATTTTTATAGGTCTATCAGAACTGTAGATGTTTTCTATTGTCATGTCTTTAATCTTAATGTGAGATAATTTGTCTTCAGGAATATTATAAAAAGACATGAGTTGTGTACTACACGCTCTTTTATCTTTGGTACCTGCAAAACTTATTCTTCTTCTAGAGATATGTAGCCTTTTAGACATCTCTCGTACTAAAGTATTGGTTTCCCAATTCCTGCTAGATATTTCAGCAATGGTGAACAAACCGTTTTCTTTTCTATTTGGATATAAGAAAATTTCTTTAACACTAAAATCCTCAGGTAGGCTACGAAGCTTTCCACCTATACCCAACTCTTTTGTAAAAAAAGTCTCTATACCAATATTTTCTTCAAAATCCAAACTTTTCATCTAAAATTTGCTCTTACTATTCAAAATTTTTACCAAATTTTTTAACTTCATCCCCCAACTGCTTTACAGTTTTTTTTAGAAATTCATTTGGATTTCCTTTTTTTACTCTTATAAACAAACGTCGTTTATTAATTAAGGGATGATCTGTTATGCATGTCGCATATTCTATATCTTCGTTCTCTGACAGTATGTGTATGATTGGATTAAGAATAGTTTCATTTTCATCAATAACTTCTATTTCAAGTTCTGTTTTTGTTTTTTTTATTGTTTTTACATCCATAACATCGCCCTTATTATTACTATAGTTTTTTCATAGTTTATTCAAATCGAGATTTCCGTAATCCATTGTGATTCTTCTTTTTTGCTTATTGCCACAATTCTCACATTCTAAAATATCGCCTTTTTTAACGAGCGGATGCCTGCATTTCGTACATAATGATTTTATGGCACCGAAATCTCTATCTTTTGTCTCGAGTTGTATACTTGGCTTAACTTGTGTAACCTTGGCCCTAATAAAATCTCCTATTCCAAATTCAGTAGAAGGATCTTTCACATAGCCTTGTGCAATTTCTGATACACGTAGAGTGGCATTGGTATCACCAGAAATAGACCGGTTTTTCCCCATAACGTGTATTACATCAGCAATTACCATTGTTGATCTCACAGACTCGACTTTTGCAATAACAATATCTCCTCTTTTTAGGAGTACCGGCGTGCTAGTAACAGCCTTTACCTCAGCTCTCCTGTACTTTTCATTTACAACATATTTTCCAACTCTAGCTGCCCGAATAATACCGTCTTCTTCAAATGTTCCTTCACCAGGCAACAATTCTTCAGAAGTGGACAATTGTTCTCCAGGCATCACTATTTTATCATTCATTATGATTCACTATTCCTCGTAATTTCAAATTACGCAAGCCAATCTATGTTTTATAGGTATAATTTTATCATAACCTTACCTATTTAAAGAACTTGCCTAAACTAAACTCCTGAATATTACACCCATATATATTTTTACCTATGGCAAAAAGTTTTCGCTACTTTTACTTTTTATTTATCCCCTGCTATAGGTTCATAACATTGTGTTAACAAATAATACCTTTAAATGTTTGGTACAAAATAAAAACAGGAACATCTGTAACCAAACCCATTGTTATTGTACTGATATAAACGCGTGTATACGCGCAAGTTGCTACTAATGTTCACCGCTTTATTCATGTTTTTTAATCTTCCTCGATTTTTTTCTTCAACTGTTCATCCTTTTCTTTAGTCATCTCTCCTTGTATATATATTAAATTTGATATGTTGATTGAATCCGATTCAGATTTTTGTGTTTTCTTTTGTTTTTCTTTGATATAATATACAAAACTGGTCAGTGTAATAATTGCAGCTATTGCAAAGATTATAAAAAGAACAGTTATGTCTTTTTCCACGATATAATAGGTAAGTAAAATTACAAAAATTATACATCCTAAATATGCTAATCCAGTTATGAATACCCTTTTGATCGTCATATTTCCTCTCCCAACAGAACTACAATTTTATTACGACCAATCCAACCAACTATGATGTTTTGATTGTTATCTTCTTTTATCACAAATTACGTTATAATTACATTTGTAATTGAAACGTGAGTAAAAAACAGAAAATATAATAATAATTAAAACATTACAGAAACATTACAAAGCTAGGTGGGGAAGATGACTAAGATAATGAGTCTGGGAAATGTTGTTGATTACATCACAAAGCCATTTGAGTTTGATGAGCGTGTAGATACCTTGAAAAATTTGTAGCATAGAACGATATCTGGGAATAATTATGGATGAGGATGTCATAACTATAAATTATTGGAAGGAGATTCGTAACGAAATATCAGATATACTAAAAGATCTGAAAGGCATAATATTGTTGACTCATAACTCCATGGAATTCACTGATATCGTTGACATACTCAACAAAACAAGACCAGATCATTTTTTGAGCGTTCTCTACATTTCGCTGATACGAAGTTACGAATTCATGAAACTTGCACTAGACAAAAAACCACTTGACAATAAACGAATATTTTTTATTGACTGTGTTTCAGGTTTTGCTTTTCCGCCAGAAGAGAACATAGACGATTGTCTTTACCATAAACCACCATTAAATTTAGAAGAAATGAAAGAAATTATAGGATATGGCATCGAAAAATCTAACTCAGACATTATTGTTTTAGATTCGTTAACCCAGTTCATTAATTTTTCAAGACCGACTGAACATGAAATAACTGATCTCTATAAATTTTTACGTACCTTAAAAGCAAGCTCCAATATAATCCAAGATACCTTCATCTTACTATATGACTCTAGGATGAACATGATGCAAAATCTTCCAAAGATGTATATTGATATGATGTTATATGACTCCAGGATGAGCATGGTGCAAAATCTTCCAAAGATGTATATTGATATGATTTTAAAAGTAGAGGTTTTAAAAGAAATATCGTGGTGGAAAGATTAGTACAAAAACACGGTGGCAGGATATGGGTTGAAAGTACAGTTGGAAAAGGAAGCATATTTAGATTTACTCTGCCAATCAAGCCTGTTAAAGATATTGAAAGTAGATTCAAAGCAATAGACATGTTTGGATTAAAAAACAATAAATGAGAACAGAAAACATTATATAAAAATAAACATTACAAAAACATTACAAAGCTAGGTGGGAAGATGACTAAGATAATGGTAGTTGATGATGAACCAGATATTAGAGAAATGCTGAGTCTGATGATGCAAAAAGAGGGTTTTGAGACAGAAACGGCAGTTGACGGCTCTGATTTTCTAAAAAAAATCGATGATTTTCAGCCAGATCTTGTTACGCTTGATATAATGATGCCGGGGTTAATGACAATAGAAATCCTTGAGAAACTACAGGAGAAGAATTGCAAACCAAAAATAATTATCTTAACTGTTGTACAATACTCTGAGGATGAAAAAAAGTGGCTATTTGAAATGGGAAACGTAGTAGATTATATCACAAAACCATTTAATATAGATACTTTTGTTGAAACTGTGAAAAAACATTTGGAGTACAAAGAACATAAAGTAATAGCCTCATAAACAACTTTGTTTAAAGGTTATGGTCAATATAGAGAATTAAATATATTGAAGTAAAAAGTGTTATAAATACCATATTTATTTCGATTTCCCTACAATCAGTAACTCTAGGTGTAAAGAATGCCACGAAAACCAGGTAGCATGTATAGATACATAAGAGGTAAGCCTACAACCAGAAGAGAGTATGTAGGTGGAGTGCCTGCCTCGCGTATATCACAGTTTGACATGGGAAATAAAAAAGGAGATTTTCCCATGCAGTTATCACTTATTGCAATTGAGAAATGCCAATTAAGGCATAACTCACTAGAAGCAGCTCGTATATCTGCAAACAGATCTATGGAAAAACATGCCGGGACTACAAATTATCGATTACGTATACTTGTGTATCCTCATGTTATTCTTCGTGAAAACAAACAAGCAACAGGAGCAGGTGCAGATAGAGTTTCTCAGGGAATGAGATCATCTTATGGAAAAAATGTCAGTACTTGTGCAAGGGTAGCTGCTAAGCAGATAGTAATGACTATTGATACAACAAAACAATACTTCCTGCAGGCAAAAAAAGCGCTTAGGAAGGCAGGTATGAAACTATCTACCCCCTGTACTATTAATATAGAAAAAGGAGTCGAGTTAGTACAATAATCTTCTAAAGGTATTTTATTAGCCAGGGGAATATAATAAGCACTAAAATTGTCAGTGAAATAGTAACTGATACATTTTTCACTATTTTTTCTCTTTGTTCGTCTGATAATCCTTTTTTAACTCGTTTTATAAGAGATCCCATAGCGTCGTTGAAAAGAAAGCCTCCATCTAATGGGACCATAGGTAGAACGTTAAACAGTGCGACAGCGAAATTTAACCAGAAAATCCAATATAGTGCATTTATAATTATCCAAAATACATTGGTTGGAATAACACTGAGAGGGCCTGTTATTATATAGGAGTCTGTAAAAGGCGAAACAATTGGGTTATATCCCTGGACGTAACCCAATATAGGAATAACATAGAATAACAGAAATCCATCAGGGAATCCTTTAAATGGATTTTTTAGTGCCGAAAGGTAATTATCGAATACACTATCTATCAAAAGAAATGTTCCGAGATATCCCATGTCTTTAAACGATTCATTATTGAGATAACCTCTTTTTTTATGTTCTACATATCTATCAGTAAGAATAACAGTTGTATCAATCTCTCTATCGCCTTTCTTATAGCAAATAGTTGTCGTCTGATTTGCGTGAGTGTCCTTCAAAGCATAAAAATAATCTGTAACATTAGTCACTCTCGTGTTATTTAAGGAGATAATAACCATTCCGGGCTGAAGACCAATTTTTTCAGCGGGAGAATCATCATCAACAGAAAAAACATGGGCACCATCTGCAGCTGGCTGAACAGCAGACATAAAAACAAAAGAGAAAAGTAGTATAGTAATCAGAACGACGATAAAATTTGATGTGGGGCCTGCAGCATAGATCCTCATTCTAGATTTTGTTTTAGCTTTTTTTAATCCCTCTTCATCAGGTTCACAAAACGCCCCGATAGGAAGGATAAGATAAAGAATTCCAAGCGATTTAACCTTTAGTTTACTTGCAATTGTAAGAATGCCATGGGAAAATTCATGGACAACGATTGCAACAATAAATGCCAGAAGTATATATCCAATATATTCCAGAGGAAGTATTGGGTTAATTCCCGGAAGGACTAAAGCAATTTCAGGGCCAGGTAACGCTTCTTTCTGTTCAGGAGTAAATCCAAAAACAAACCATGCCTGCCAAATAAGCATTAAAGTCATTAAAATCATCGTTATAAAGCACAAAACAATCCCTGAACTTCCAAAGGCTTTCCAGAATCTTTTTTTCTGTGCAATTTTTTTAAGAAAGTTTCTGCCCCTTTTTGTACGCCACATTAGAGCAGGGCCCATAAAAGAGATATTATATTTTTTAAAAATACCTTTTTTATTAAGAGTAAAAACTATAAAAGAATATAATGCAACGATAGCAAGAAAAATTAGCAAACTCTCAATCAATGACATGGTTAATTTGTGAGGAATAAATAAGTATTTAATAAACTAACTGTAATAAACTAACCGAAATCGATCTGTGATTTAATATATCCTTAGTTACTCAGCCTTTTCTAAAAGTTTAGTTGTTTGTTCTTCAATATCTATTTCGTGTTCTTCTGTAATATATATATCTTTGATGTAATGATAAGAAACTGCTCCAATAAATGCTATTAAAATACCTACAGAAGCATATCCTATAAAGGTAGGAGTTAAAAATGGCTCGATTGAAAAACCGCTAAGTAACGAATCATATAAAGATCCAAAAATAGCAGAAGCAGTGAAACCAAATGCAAACAGTGAAAACGGAACTATCCAGTACGACCAGTTTACTTTATTTTTTCTAACGTACGTATCTGTTACTCTTCCAAATGCAGCGATAAGGCCTGCTGATACTATCCCCCAAGTTATATCTTTTAAAAAAGACAAAACGGGGATTGCCCACAGTAACTCTGAGTTAAACTTTGTGTTATTATATGCGTAAAAGACACTAACTGCTATTATTACAATAGCAATTATATACGTGTAAAAGGATAGTTTTCCTGTAAGCATTCCTGATTTCATTTCATGGAACATCATTGCGATGTTTCTTTCCCAGTTAAATACCCTTATTAGAAGATAAGCGCCTAAAGTAAGTATTATGGCACCAAATCCGCTTGCAGCCATATCCAGAATGGCAAATATTGCCCATACAATGAGGATTAAAGCAATTGGTAAGATAAACTGTTTTTTAACCTTGTCATCGTCTAAAAGTTTGATAATCCTGTAGTAAGTATCTTCTAGTTCCTTACTTTGTTTTACACTTACTCTTTGAATAGAAGTTATCTTCAATCTGGATTGAACTATCGGGAGTATATATTCGTCTTCTGCCCCGTCACTTATTAAAATTGCCTCTTCTGCGCCTGTTTTTTCAATCACCGTTTTCAATTGATCAGTAATTTTCTGATCTGATTTCACTCCAACGTTTATATCTCCACAAAGGGTTGCTATCTCTACGTCTTTTCCTTCTTTCTTTATTCTATCATATGTAGATATAGCTAAAAAAATGGCATTAAGATCTGAATCTTCGGGATCTATACGGCCTAATTTATTAGCAGCATCAAGATTATCTTGAACTCCAATTATAGGGCTCTTTACCTTTGCTTTTCTGCCAAAATCATCATCACGATCTATGTTTAATATCAATACTCTCATTGATTATCAGAAATGATAACGGTTCGTGTATATAAAATTTTGTTACTTTGGAAAATAAGTTGTAATGTGTAGGGACAGGAGATATGTCCCTCCTATGATTTCATGCAAAGGATTTCTTCTAATTTAAGGCTTTTGACAAGGTGATTATACCATTCAACATCTCTTTGCCCGGAGTATCTTTCCTCAGGGTAGGTATCGATAGCAGA
>JAUXAU010000074.1 GCA_030619765.1 Thermoplasmatota archaeon | reverse complement strand
CAGGATAAAGCATTGAAGGACGTAAAACCATTCAGTTATTCGATATTTGACAAGAGACAAAAGACATTAGCTGACTTCTCTGTCAGCTAATGTAGATCTCCGTTTTGAAGAAACGGAGTCTTAGCAGTTATTTGATAATTAAAAAAATAATAAAATGGGAGAAAAACTCCCAATTTACCAAAAGATTATATGCCGCCACCTGGGTTAACCTTTACAAAGAACAATAGTACAAACCCATCTTGCTGTCTCATATCTGATGGTCCGTCTTCTATCCAAGCTTCCACGGTGATCTCTGTTGGTCCAAATCCAAATATAAAACCCGAACTTATAGTTGCTTCTCCATTTGCGGGAACGGTTAAACCTTCCCCGGCCGTCTCTTTACCAATAAAAGCACCGCCGGCTAGTGTGATCTTCCAATTTACATCAGTAAATTCTATATCTCCATCATTTTGAATCACCGTGCCTACTTTAAGTAATCCACCATCAATACTTCCTATTTCAATTCTTAGTCCAGTAATTTCAACGCTCAATGGATCTGACCATGGCCCATCCATAGTATCTTTGGCCTTAAGTCTGACACCAAAGGTGTTTGCATAGGTCCAGGCATGACTAGCTTCTACCGGGGTGCCTGAAGGATACGGCCCAAGCCATCCACTATCAGTACCATCGCCCCAATCAAAGAGATAATAAATATCATCCCCATCAGGATCTGTTGTACTTCCTGTGTATGTATATTCAACATCTATTACTCCACTTGTGGGTCCAGAAGGCGGATTTGGTTTGTTAGGTGTACCACTTCCACCACCAGGAGTCGCTGCAACAGTCTCATCTACATAATAGGCATCGAACGGATTGCTACTGGGTGGATAGGAATAGCCTTGATGCCATTCATCATTGAACGCTGTTGCTATTACCATGATGTTATCCTCAGTTATGCTACTATATCCATGGGCACTGCCATCCCATGTCATCGAATCACTCCAAGATCCACCACTTGAAATTGAAAGTGGTTCGTTAAATGCCCAGTCTAAAAATGTCATTGTATAAGTTACTCCACCTGTATCAATCCAGCCCCTACTTGATTCTTTTTCACAGATTGCAACCTGAATAGTTCCACCATAGGTATTTGCTTCATTGTTTGTTACAGTGCAATCAACTTGCATCTCAGTTCCACCAAGCCATGTCACAGTTAAATCTATATCTACATCTTTTACAGATTGAGATCCAAGATAATTTATACTTGATGTATATGTTGATTTTGCACCAGGAACACTACCGGCTCCAACATCGACACGACGACCTCCATCCCACCATAAAGTAGGATAACCGTAGAGGTTATAATGGCTGATACAATAAGAATATCCTGTTGGATTCATGTCACATACATATGTAATATAATAGAAATCCAACTGCCCTTCTGCATAAAGTTCCTTTAAAGCACCATGTGCATATCTACAATAGCCACACCAAGTGGCGGTACCATATTCTCCTAACACGGTATGTGTAGCTCGTTCACTGCTATTCACAATATTTGTATCATTATTTACATTTTCTTTTTCGGCGTTTAAAGCACCAGCTCCAAATCCACTTAGGATTAAAACTCCTATTATACATATTGGTAATATTTTTTTCATGTTTTTTCCCCCTAATATCAATTAACACACGTTAAGAATATATAGTTTCCGCAGTATAAAAAGCTAACTATGTATCCTATCTAAAATATAAAAAGCCAATAATTTCAAAAAACAAAGCTAACTCTCAATATAAATACTATCTCCACTTGCAACTTTTTTACATTCTCCTGAATCTCTGATAACAATCAAAAAACCCGATTGATCAATGTCGTATGCTTTTCCTATAATCTGTTCTGAAGCTGTATTAATTCTCACTCTTCTTCCAAGGGTATCAGATTGATTTTTCCATTCTTTTAAAATCAAATCGTACTTTTTATCTAGAAAAAGTTTGTAGTATTTATCAAAATTAAATAACAAAATTTTAAGAAAATTGTAATAATCAACGGAATTTCCAATTTCTTCCGATAGGGAGGTTGAAATCAATCTAATCTTTTCAGATAAAAGATTTGCATCTGTATTCAGATTTATACCAACCCCTAAAATGATATATTCCACTTTATTTTCATGTGCTTCTGATTCTAATAAAATGCCTGCTATTTTTTTTCCATTTACTCGAACATCATTAGGCCATTTTATATTAGAAGAAAGGTCATAACTGTTAATTGTCTTAGAAACCACTAGGGATGTCACCAAGGTAAGTATTGTTGCTTTGTTGGGTGGACAATCAGATCTTAGAATGATCGAAAGATATAGTCCTCCTTCGGGCGATTCCCATAATCTATCGAACCTGCCCCGCCCTTTTTTTTGTATTCGGGCAATTACTATTGTGCCTTCTTCTTCACCTTTTCGTGCAAGTTCTTTTGCTTTACTATTGGTAGATGGAATTTCATCAAAAACAATGATTTTTTTTACAAAATCGATGTCTAAATTCTTAGAAAAATCTAATGTTTTTTCTATGAACGTAGTATCTTTCATATTTTTCGGGTATTGTTTTTAACTTATTTACATTGTTTTAAACTGTTTGTCGTCATAATGACTACTTGTACTGCGGCCATTACTGCAGCAGTTCTTGGGGTTGAAGATTGTGCCTTCATCTCTTTTACATATTCAACGACTTGGTCCTACTTAAGAATATCGGGGTAAATCTATGGGTAAATGATTAAAATTAATTAAAAAAGTAAAAAGAAATTAATAATTTTGAGGGATATTAATAAGTTCTAGTAAGCTTTTAGTATATAATCTTATATTAAACCCAAGTCATAAGAAGGGAAAATTATGATAAGAAAAATCTTGATGATGATATTAGGGATTTTAGTTATGTGTTCCTCTTTTTCTCAGTTTTCAGTAGCTGTAATACCTGGTGAAATACAAGAAGATAGTGTGTCCCTTCAATATCGTAATGTTACTGTATATGCACCTGCCGTAGCCCAGACTACTAATGGATATGTGGGTGTTATCTCTACCATAACCGTAACCATTCAAAATAACGGAAGTGGAAGGGTATTTGTGGATACGTTGCCTCTCACGCAAATAGATATGCAAGGTTCGGCACGTCTTGCTGTAAAAGTTGCCAACGCACTAGTTAAAAATGATGAGAGATGTAACATCAGCCCATCTGACTATGACTACTTTTTTGTCGTAAGAACTTCTTCGCCAATTATAGGAGGACCTTCTGCTGGGGCAATTATGACGGCTGCGGTCATATCTTTGTTAGAAAATTGGACGATAGATAATAAAGTGGTAATGACTGGTATGATTAATCCCGATGGAAGTATTGGTCCTGTTGGTGGAATCATTCAGAAAATTGATGCTGCCTTTTCTGTTGGTGCAACACGTTTTTTGATTCCAAAAGGTCAGGGTACGTACGTAGATACTGTAACAGAGACCATTTCAGAGGGCGATTGGACGCAGATTATAACCCGTCAGGTAACTCGGAGCGTTTCAGAGTATGCATCGGAATACTATGGCATGGAGGTCATAGAGGTTGAAGATATAAACGATGCCCTTATGTATCTTACAGGATGGGATTTTCCAGTAGTTGAATCAGAATATAGTATAACTACAGAGGATTATATCGATTCAATGAAGCCGCTTGCAACAAGCCTTTTACAAGAGACGGACGAGTCATATAAAAACGCAAGTGACGCTTTGAATAATTCAAATATCCCTAATCGCTATCCGTTTTATTACAAGAATCAAGTAATAGATATTCTTAACAATGCAGAGCAGAATTTACAAGAATCACAAGATTGGTATGAACAAGAGTTGTACTATACAAGTACCAGTAATTCGTTTCAATCTTTGATTGACTCGCATTTTGTGTCTTATGCTTGTGAATATTTTAGTACAGATGATAAAGACGGTTATGTAAAATTTCATCTTACTGAAACAAGGAGTCTTCACAACGATAAAGGTGAACTGGCAAAGAATGCAGAGATAAATGGAATGATATCACTTCAATGCATAGGTGCGGCTCAAAAACGTGCATCTGAAGCAGATTTGTATATTTCAGATGCCGATTATAGCTACCAGACTAGCGATTATTTAACGGCGTTATACAAAATTGCTTTTGCCAGGGAAAGAAGCGAAAGTGTCGAATGGTGGATTGGAATTTCTTCTTCATTCAATGACACTGGAGAAATTAATGCATCTGCAATTAGAGACCTTGCAGGAGAATATATCGAAGATGCCCAACAGGCTATCGTTTATTCAAGTGTTATCCTTCAAGAAATGGGAAAAACGTCAAGTTATCTTAATGAAGCGGAGGATTTATTAGAAGCAGCCAGAGATGATAAAGAAAAGAGTTATCCTGCTGCTGCTTTGTTTGAAGCGTTGGAGTCACTAGTAAAAGCAAATCTTGCCTTAGAACTTGTTGATGGGATTACTGAAGATAAAGTAGAGAGAGCACGTGAAAGTGCTAGTGCCAGCATAAGCGAAAGTAGAGATCGTGGTATAGAACCCATACTAGCAGTGAGTTACTATGAATATGCCCAAAGTCTTGTAAATGGATCTTCATTTGACTCTGCGATTGTTTATTACAAATATAGTGATTTGATAGCTGGTGCATTGGGTTTCACAGGTACTTATGGCGGACATTCGTCGCGCTATATAGGAATTCCTGAAGTCAATATTTCAATA
Organism: Thermoplasmatota archaeon; assembly: GCA_030619765.1. GTDB lineage: Archaea > Thermoplasmatota > E2 > DHVEG-1 > DHVEG-1 > JAGLML01. The sequence continues at coordinate 11,581 of JAUXAU010000074.1, read as the reverse complement.
TTGGAACATGGTATTATTGGATATTTAGACTATTTCATCATTTTTGCAATTATTGGTGGCATTGGAGGTATAGGTATAGGGATACTTATTGGAGGGATGTCATCTAAAAAACGAAAATATCAATACTCTTCTGAACAAAAGGTGCCAAGAAACATAAGTGATTATTACAAAAAGAACCAATACTTTTCTGAAGGAGAGATCCCTAGAAGTATAAGGGATTATTACAAAAAAAACAAATAAGACAAACAATTTACGTTTTATAATGCAAGCTTCAGGAGAATTAGTCGACAACAAAATAATTGTTAAAAAACCAAAGGATGCTGGACGATTCTATACTAGGAGTCATTTTGGCAAATCTCTTTCTGGTAACAAGATACAGTTGGATTTAATTGAGGGGGTTTTTTTACAAAGTGAAAGTAAAATTAGAATATTTCATAACAAAAATGAGATGAGCTTTCAAGATCTTGTTAAAATTTGCATGCAAAAGATTCCTGAATTTGGAATAAAATATCTTTTATTCAAGGATTTGAGAAACAGAGGACATCCAATAAAATTATGCGAAGAAAATGAGCATACAACTTTTTATCAATTCAAACAAAAAGATAATGATACCAATGAAAAACAATTTTACATCTCTGCATTTTCAGAAAGAGACATTTTAGACTTAGAAGATACAAAGAATGTGATAAATGAAGTAACAAAAAAGAATGGGGATTTGTGGTATGGGATCGTTGATGAAGAAGGAGACATCACTTATTACGACGTTACATCATTGGATCTTAGAGGAGATATAGGCAAAAACGTTTTTCCAAAAGGAGAAGGAATTCTTCTAAAAAATAGGGTTGTACTCTTTGATAAAAAATTATCAGAAAATTTGCTTAAAAAAGAGTTTTTTGGTAAACCTTTTGGAGATGGATTGCAACTATCTCTGATCGAAGCATTGTATCTTTCAGAACTAGGTGTTATTGGTATTCAGATGAACAGTGGAAAAAAACTTTCTGTAAAAGGACTTAAAAAAATTATTCAAAAATTACAGCCAGACATTCAATCAAGACTTACTGTTTTTAGAGATTTGAAAAAACGAGGTTTAATTGTGAAGACAGGATTCAAATTCGGTGCCCATTTCCGTGCATATACAAAACAAGTAGATGAAACGCATGCTGAATACCTAATTCATGTGGTTGAAAAAGGGTTTAAAAGCATATGGGCTGAAATGAGCAGGGCAGTGAGACTTGCACATTCCGTAAATAAGGAAATTGTATTTGCAAGAGTTGATGGTGATACAATAGATTACATTAAGTTTGGAAGACTGCGGCCATAATCTATTTAAATTGACTAAACAATTCGACTTTTGTAATTTTTGGGAGGAGAAAAAATTGCTTAAAATAAGATGGCATGGCCACGCATGTTTTGAAATCACAAATGACGTGACATTAGTAACTGATCCACATGACGGAAGATCAATAGGTATACATTCACCAAATGTAGCAGGAGATATTATTTTAGTATCACATGATCATTACGATCACAATAGCATAAAATCAGTGGAAAAAGATAGTTCTAAAATTGTAACAGATGAAAGGAGAAGGACTATTTCAAACATTCAAATAAATGGATTTGAATCATATCACGATGAATGCACTGGAGAAAAACGGGGTAAAAATATTATATTTAAATTTACTCGTGACGACATAACATTTTGTCACCTAGGCGATCTAGGACATGCACTTGACGATAAAACTATCCAGCAGATTGGAGAAATAGATATATTATTTGTTCCGATAGGTGGGACATATACCATAGATTCAGAGCAAGCCTGGAACGTCATAAATGCAATAAAACCAAAAATTACTGTACCCATGCACTACAAGATAGAAGGATTATCATTGCCTATAGCAGGTGTAGATCCTTTTTTAGATAAAAATAAGTATAAAATTCTTAAAGTTGGAAATGAAATAGATATTGAAAAAGAAGAGTTGCCCAGAGAACCTGAGATTTGGGTATTCACACTATAATTTCCCTTTGAATACTTCAGTATTTACGCAATTTGGCGGGATTTCCCCTTTTAAACCCGCAATCATATTTTCAGCTGCAGTAGTTGCCATTTTTGTACGAGTTTCAATAGTTCCAGAAGCAGAATGTGGCTGTAGAATTATATTGTCTAGTTTTTTAAGTTCGTCACTTATCTCTGGTTCATGTTCATATACATCAAGACCTGCTCCAAAAATCCATTTTTCTTTTAACGCTTTAACAAGTGCTTGTTCATTTATTACAGGTCCGCGGGATGTATTTATGAGAACTGCACTTTTTTTCATCCTTTTGAGTTCTTTTTCGCTTATCATATGGTAAGTTGATTTATTTAATGCCACATGTAGAGAGATAAAATCAGATTCTTTTAGGAGAAATGGCAAGTCTACTTTTTTTGCGCCCAATTCATTTTCTAATGTTTCATTTAATCTATTATCAACATACAAGACATTCATATTGAACCCTTTGCTCTTTAAGGCAAAAGCCGTGCCAATCCTTCCAGCACCAATTATACCCAATGTTTTTTTTGATACATCTTGTCCTAGCATAAGCATAGGCGCCCAACCTTTGAATCTACCTGATCTAGTAAATTCATCACTTTCTACTATTCGTCTGGCTACTGAAAATAATAACGCCCATGCCATTTCCGCAGTTGTATCAGTTAACACACCAGGTGTATTACTCACTGGTATTTTTCTATCCGTAGCTACTTTAATATCGACATTGTCGTAGCCAACTGCATAATTAGCTATCATCTTCAGCTTTGGTTCTGAGTTTATAACGTCTTCATCTATCGGATCAGTTAAAAGACACAGAAGGCCATCTTTTCCTTTCAATTCTCCAATAATTTCCTCTTTAGACAGAGCTCGATCGTATGGGTTTATTTCTACTTCGAATTCTTTTCTAAGTAAATTCAATCCTGGTTCTGGAATTTTTCTTGTTACAAACACTTTCATTAATAATCCCTCTGCAAGTTTCCTCAATAATGAAAAGATTATATAGATTTCTCTGGGTAATTTATGGTTCTTCTTTCAAATGTAGAGGATTCATTGGGACCCTTCTTTACCACTTGTTTTTTTCTCTTAAAGTTTAATGTAAGACTCGTGGTAAGTCGACCCCACAAAACATCATACTCAAGGATTATAATTTGTTGTAAAATTAGAAAAAGATAGAAACAGAGTATGTACAAGACATACTTGTATTAGTAATATGAACCTATTCCTTCAATATCTTCTGCTGTTTCATCGAAATATGAGATGTCAAGAGCGGCCCAATCGCTTCTATCATATTCACCACCGCGACTTCCGTCCGAATAACCGAAAAAACGTAGACCGAAGTAATAGTAGTACATACTACTTTTATAATCTTTCCAAGCCAAAGTAGAGTTATCTACCCCTTTCCATTCCTCATGGCGTAGTCCACATGAATGACCAAGTTCATGTATGACTTGAACTGCCCTACCTATCCTTATAGTTCTTGGCGTCAATGCAAAACTAAGTTGATTTCTGAAAAATTTTCTGTTGCTAGGAACACATATGGTGTCATAACGTTGCATGAAATCTTGAGGATGGCACCAACCACCACCATATGCCACAAACACATAGCGGAAAATTCCTTTTCTTTCATCGGCAAAGTTATTTTTATAGAACTCAGAGACGACGCCTGAATCTTGGTGATATGCTCCAGGTTCATTTTCAAATGGCAACAATTCACCGCCGCCACCCATAATTCCATCATCAATATGAACTGTAATACCGTGTTTATTAAACTCTTCTATTAGCATCTGCTGTGATTCTTCCCAGAACACATGCTCCCAACCGTCTAATCCTGTTTTTACTAACCGTGGTCTAGGTATTGGTATTATCCTACCTTTTTCAATTTTAAGTTCATATGGTTTAAATGGAGCTTTTTCCATATAATCGGTTTCTATATATATATCAGGATAATATGGATTTGCCAACCACTTAGCCATAAAACATTCTTCTGTGTTTTGCAACCCATCATTATCAGGATCAAGTATTGAATGGTTATCATATACGAATGGATCATATCCCCATTTCCATTCCCAGGCTGTATTAGCCCCATCCTCATCTGGATCAAGTTTTGAATCATCTTTCTTTGGATCTGTATCTAAAACATTGACCTCAACCCACCATGGAATACCATCACCATCATAATCTGTCTGACGGAGGGTGAACCACATTTCAAAATCGGATCCGTTGTAATGGCCATATCCGTCACTGTCATTAAAGTAATCGTCTCCACTCCAAGTACCTGATCTAAAATCATATACAACATTGAATTTTTCTATTTCTTTATTTATGGTACTTAGTAATTTTTTTTCTTTTTCTATGAATTTAAATTCAATCTCAACTTGTTCTTGTTCCTCATCAACGTTTCTGGTAATCTCCTGATTCATATAATCAGTATCCCAAGTCTCATAAGTGGGAGAGTCCTCCCACACAAAATCGTCAAAAGAAGCGAAATAACTAAACATGGGTTTTTTACGCCACCCTATTCCTGGTCGTAGACCATCGAGAACTTGTATTATACGAGGATTCCTTAACGGCAATCTGTTTAACACTTTCGATCCAGAATTCTCCATCACATCGATGATGCCTTTTTTCCTAATCCTGTGTATTTCCAAAGACACTGCTTGATTGGTCAAAGGACTGATTCTGTCATCAATTTCTTCTTCAACCACTTCTTCTTCAACTTTTTCTTCGCCATTATAAATCAGGTAAACAAAAACACTAGAAACAATTAAACAGGCTACAACCAATATTGTCACTCCGATTATCAGTTTTTGTTTGTATTTCAAATACATTTTCTAGTTGCTCCGAATATCTATGAATAATATAGTTTATAATTTATATAAAACTATCGGCTAATTTAAAAAATATAATATTGTTTTATTCATTAGAAAACAATTATTGTCCAGACATGGTTTTAACGAGATATATCAATATTTCATTCATTGGTGTATCAATAGTACGTACTCTGCCAATATCAATAAATTTTCCGTTTATTGAATCGATCTCAGTTTTCTTTCCCCTTTTAAAACTTTGAAGCATAGAAGATTGATTTTCAGAAGTGTTTCTAATTACTTCCTTTGTTTTTTGAATTGTATGTTGATACAAAAGATTTATTCCATTAGCCTTTGCAATACTTGTTGATTCTTTACACACTTTTTCCACAATTTTTTCGAGTATAGGATTTTTTAAAAGGTAACCATTTTTACATTGGAAAAATGTGGTTAAAGGATTAATGCTTGAGTTAACTATTGCTTTAATCCATATCTCTTTAATAATATCCTCACTAACAATTGTTTCAATGTCCGCCTCGTTGAATAAATCTGCAATATGTTTTATGCGCCCCGTTTTCTTTCCATTTAATTCTCCTAAAACGGTTTTACCTTTTCCAGTATGTCTAATAACACCAGGTTTGGAAAAAAAGGCACCGTGAGTAGTGATACCGGCAATTATTTGATTACTATGAACCACTTTCTTTATTATATTAATGTTATCCAATCCATTTTGAAGAGATAGAATAATTGTATCGTCATCTATAATTTGCATAGCTTGATTTATTGCAGACCTAGTATCAAAGGATTTAACAGTTAGAATCAAAATATCTGGAGAAAGTGTAACCTTATTGATTGTATCTTGGGCAGGTATCTTTACATTTAACTGTGTTTTATCTTCGATATTTAAACCGTTTTTTCTTATAGCATTCACGTGAGAAGTTCGTCCTATTAACATCACATTATTTTTTTTTGAAAGTAATCCACCAAATAATGAACCTATTGCTCCTGCACCCATAATGACTATATTCATGTTGGAATTCCTATCTCCTTACATTTTTGGCTTATATTTACCATATCTGAAGGTTATCAGCTCGTTTTCCGCGACAGCTAATATTACATATGATTACATTAATATTTCCAGTAAAAAAGTAAACAGCATTACTAAGATTCTGCCGTTATACAAAAATCAATTGATCTCTAAAAGGTATAAAGTAATTTAATCTTTTTCTCATTAAGATATAAACCTGGGGTTAAAAACAAATTTATTTAAGGGTTAGATTTTATGCTGTAGTATGGCTCATAAAAAGAAAATGAATCAAAAAAAGGAATCTTTGCCCTATAAAATTGAGGACGCAATGAAAATTACCGACGAGATATTTAAGCTTAGCAAAGAAAAGGAGTATAACGTTGGTGCTTTTGTTCATGGATTAGTTTTTGCTCTCGAGTACACCCAATTTTCCTACAATATCCCTCAGCAACAAATTGCCGGTATTAAAAGAAATTGTCGTCGATATTTTAAAGAAATGGACAATATTAAAAAATGATTGTTTCTCTAGCACTAACTCTACTTTTTCAAACTTCGATTATTAATTCTTCTGTTTTAAAATTTGGATTAGAAAGAAAAAAATAGGCTTAAGCAAATTTTATTGAACTCTATCAGAACTTCAAAAACGAAATATCATTTATTAAAAAAAATAGAAGGAAGGGAATTTTCTTAAGGGGATAAATATGAAGAAATAAAAATTCCTTCCTCCTTTCCTCATAATGCTTTTTATTTTTACTTGCTACAGTGTAGCATGTATGCCTTTGTCATTTAAATACTTTTTGCTTAAAAGATACAACATTTGTTAGGTAGAAAAAAAGGTGCAGGGGAGGAGATTTGAACTCCCGAACCTCTACAGGAACAGATCTTGAGTCTGTCGCCGTTGACCTGGCTTGGCTACCCCTGCATAAGGAAAGCATGAACAATTTATTGATAATTAAAGTTTAGGTTTTATTGATAAGAATAAAGACAAATATATTTATTGGAATATATTTATAAGCCGACAAATTATATAATACTCGGGTAGGTACTATAGCAAGAAAGGAACATTGGGATTCCAGATTTGCTTTCATCATGGCCGCTGTTGGCTCTGCCGTAGGGCTCGGAAATGTCTGGAGATTTCCATATATTTGCTATGATAACGGCGGAGGAGCATTTCTAATTCCCTTTTTTGTTGCAATTTTCACAGCAGGAATACCTCTCTTAATCCTTGAATTCTCTGTTGGGCATTGGGCGAGAGGGACACCGCCAAAAGCGTTTAAAAAAATTGGTAAAAAATGGGAATGGGCCGGTTGGTTGACAGTTCTTATGCCATTTATTGTAGCCACCTATTATGTTGTGATAATGGCATGGTGCTTTTCCTACATGATATACTCCATCGATCTGCGATGGGGCGCACAAGCCGGAAGTTTCTTTACAAATTTTCTGGGGGATACTGGAAGTCCGCTATTGCTTGGTGGTATTAGTTTACCAGTTTTACTTGGCCTTATTGCAGTATGGTTTAGTATATTTTTCATTCTTTATAAGGGTGTTAAACGTATAGGAAAAATAGTTGCTTTAACTGTTCCAATACCTACTATTTTATTGATAATTTTAACGATTAGAGGTTTGACTCTTCCGGGTGCGATGGAAGGAATAAGTTACTATCTTACTCCAAACTTCTCGAAATTGCTCGATGCCAATGTCTGGCTAGCAGCATATGCACAGGTTTTCTTCTCTTTTAGCCTTGCTCAGGGAATTATGATTACATATGCAAGCTTTCTAAAGAAAAAATCTGATCTTACGAATAACGCATTTATCATCGCACTTGCTGATGCAGGGACATCATTTCTTGCAGGATTTGCTGTGTTTAGCGTAGTTGGTTATCTTGCAGTTTCACAGGGAATTGGTATAGATACTCTTGGCTCACAGATTGCCGGTCCAAATCTTACTTTTATAACATATCCAACGGCCATATCGCTACTACCCTTTGCTGCAGCGTTTTTTGGAATGATTTTCTTTATAGCATTACTCACTTTTGGAATTGACTCAGCGTTTTCTATGATAGAACCCATATCAGCTAGTGTCAATAGTAAATGGAGAATACCAAAAGCAAAAGCGACAGCAATAATGTGTACATTAGGGTTTTTCTTAAGCTTAATATTTGCAACAGGAGGAGGACTGTATCTCCTTGAGATAATTGATCATTTTATTGCAAACTTTGGACTCGTAACAATTGGTTTATTAGAATGTTTAATTTTTGGTTGGATGTTCAAAATTTATCGTTTACGAGAGCATGCAAACGAGACTTCAGACATATTACTCGGCAGATGGTGGGATATTTTAATAAAATTCATCATCCCGGGTATATTGACTATATTGTTAGTGGTTGCCATAGTGAATAATGTTATAAACAATCCATATCCAGATTATCCAGGATGGTTGATAGTGTTGATGGGCATAACGCCACTTCTAATCATAACTGTAATATCCTTTGTATTGATGAAAATCAAAGGAAAAAAGGAGGATGAACAAATATGACCTTGCCTTTGTCTGCAATAGTTATGCTGATTTTTGGTTCAGTTGTGCTATACGGAGGTCTTGCATATTTTATATATAGAGCGTTGAAAAGTATGAAAAAATAGAATTGACAACGATTACCTAAAAATGACAGAATTAGCCACATAATCTCATACTAGACGTAGATGTTATAATATAGAATGAGATTTATAAATGTGAGAAGAGAAATTTTTTATAATAGTAGTCGCTATAGTGAAATGAGGCGTTTCAATGACACAAGATACAAAAAAATCCAGATTACGGGGCCTATTTCATCATTCTCAACAGTCAGCTAAAAAAGAAGATACTAGAATTGGTTTTTCATCACTTAAGAAAATGGTGACTACAAAAGAACAAGAGGACATTTTAAAGCTTATAGAACATGAGACAATACCAACAGTTCGAGATGCATGGATAGATTATTTCCTTGAACTTACAAAACGTTCTAAATGCAAAAGTGACTGAACGGAAAAATACAATGTCATTCTTACTACAATTTTTTAAATATTCCTAAATAATTTCTTTTTAGCCCAATTTATAATAACACTTATTATTCAAAATCGGATCCCAAGTCATAACCACAATAGGAACATTCAGTACCGCTATCCATTGTACCATGACAGTTGGGACAAATTTTTTCATAGCCGAAATTTTGTTCTCTTCCCTCTAGAGTACAGCCGCATTTTTGACATACGTGATAAAGACCTGATTGGTTGGTCAATCTTTTCATTTCAGTTCCACAATTCGGGCAGATCCATGTCTCTTCCATAGAATATACCTTTTTTAACTAATTCTATATAAATCTACTGTGTCAAAACGTCAAAACGAAAAAAACATATCTATACAAGCCCGTCTTCCTCTAAAAATTAGTCACCGTACCTACACATGAAAGAAGCAGTTATTACTTCTATTATCAGAAATATTCCCTGAACTGAATCAGTAATTAAGGAATAGGTAAAACAGTTGTCACATTAATGTATTAATCTATAGTACTATCTAATGGATAATTAAAGACAAAAAAAGATTTGATATTTTATCAAATTTTCGCGTTATCGGTCTATCGATCAGTTCTTTAACTCAGATCAACTTCTGCTGGTGTCGAATTGCATTAGGAACCCCCGCCACCAAAGATTCCACCTGTCAAAGAAAGATCGACCGTTGCAGTTTTCCCTGACTCTACATTTACTGGAGTTGCAATTGCAAACCCACGACCAAGTTTTCCAGCTATTACAAAATATCGACCTTCTGGAACGCTTATTTGATAATAGCCATTACTATCTGTAGAAGCAGTAGCAAAAGCAGGAGGATTGCCACTTAATATACTTAGAATAGTTGTAAATGCTATTATATGTGCATTTTCAACTGGAGTTCCATTAGAGTTTGTTATGGTTCCATCTATGTAACCTGTAACAAGTATTCCTGTCTTTGATAAGGAATCTGCTTCCTTGGGCATAGCCATTGTGGTACCCGCTGTAAAACAAGCACCAATAACTGTCAGAATCATGAGAAACGCTACAAGATCTGACAGTATTACTTTCTTCATTTTCTCTACCTCCCTTATTTATGGAAAATATAGTGTATTGTAGTATATAAACGTTTACTACAGGTGGACAGGCCCATCTATAGAATCTATCTTTAGAACAATGAAGTTTTCAAAAAATAAAGAGAAGTGGAGTTTTAGATGAATCCTCGACTCTCATTTATCTAGATTTACCGGCAATAATACCCTCTATTAGGTTTTGTACTTAACCTAATATTTGACTTAACGCTAATTCTAATGCTTTAATTCTTTCGTTCAATGCCTCATTTTCTGCCTGAATATCTTTTATCATTTGGTCAAGATTATCATTTATCGAAACTGAGTCCTCTATACTCCCCATCCTTATTAGAACGAATCTATATTTTTTATTCGTTAAAAGATTCTCAAGATACATCCCGTTTTCATCTCCAAAAATTCTCCAAATTTTAATGTCATCCTTTTGAAAGATGATATCCTCGGTATAATATCCATTGGCTTGCACATAGCCTTCAACATCTAATTCGTAGGCTGGACTCGTTGTATTAATGCCAACGCTGCCATTTACCGTTAACCCATCAGGGCCATCTATGTTAACTGCACCTGCATCAGCGACAATAGTTCTGCCAGCACCAGGACCACCTTCATCATAGGCTTGGTCAAGAGTGTTATTTCCACCTCCTGGGCCGCCAGTAACGGCAGTTGTTTGTATTGTCCCATCTGGAAACTTGAAACCACCGGTGGTAGAATGAATGATTCCATTCACTTCCAACATACTAGTGGGATTCAATATCCCAATACCGACATTGCTAGCGAAGTAGCCCTTGCCATTGAAGTATCCAGCCCAACCACCTGCATATGTCACATGAATTCCATCTCCACTAGCGTTGGTAATCCGCAATCCATGGTTTCCAGAGTGATCGACCCAAATAGCACAAGCACTCGATGTATTAACTCGGAGTCCTCTACCAGGTCCATTCTTCTCGATGTTGAGTACAGGTGCAGATTCCGATCCGACAATATGCAATATGTTCGTTGGACTCGTCGTCCCGATGCCGACCTTGCCGTTTGTTGAATTGACAAACAAAACAGCTAAACCAGTTGAACCATCTATTCTTAAAGAACCATTTACATGAAGTTTCTCAGATGGTGATGTTATACCGATGCCGACATTACCAGTTACATTGGAAAACATATGCGGCGGGTTAGTCTGGTAGTCCCAGTCGTCATCTGGATCTGTAAAGGTTAGAGGGTCACGTAGATCTAAGCCGATGGCATCCATGGTTGTTTCAATATTATTTTGACTTAGGATAGGCAATGTTTCTTCTTTTTCTAAAACTCTACCAATCCCAGTTACAATACTAGCTCCAAAGAATAAGGTTATTACTAATACAGCAAAACCTTTCCTAAACAAGTTGTTTTTTTCCATTTTTATTACCCCTTATAAATTATTTAATATAATATTAACGACAGTTGAATATAAATGTTTCGTTGTAAAGGTACATCTATGTAGCCTGTTGAAAAATTAAAAAATCAAGCTTTCATCAAACTCGTTTACATTTTTTAGAAATACAAAATTAGTGATTTTATAAGAAGAGAAGTTGTTAGAAAAAAAATTGTAGATTTTAGAAAAGTATTTATTGGTAAATTA
>JAUXAU010000129.1 GCA_030619765.1 Thermoplasmatota archaeon | reverse complement strand
GTTCAATTGAGGGCTCTGAGAATTATCAATATATTTCCTCCATGTTTGCAACATGGAGATTGCAGGGGAAAAACATCTTTGAAGAACTTGAAAAACTCTTGAAAAGAGAACTGTGCTTATCCTAAGCTATACAAATACAATTATTGTTACATTTGTTACATTTTTATTGTATACCAAACATTTATTAAATCATTAGAGATAACACATATTATAAGTTTGTATTTTAGGGAGGAATAAAAAAATAAAATTGGAAGGGAAATTATATGAAAAAGATAAATAAAAGGCAATATAAAACAGTATTAGCTGTTTTAATATTAACGCTGATGATTGCAAGCGCTTTTGGCAGTGCAGTAACTACGAATGATTGTAAAAAAAAGTTTAATGACACTAATTATGGGAGTGTAGCAAGAAACGATAATCACCCACCGTACCAACCCAGTGATCCTTACCCGGAAAATGGTTCAACAAATGTGGATATTAATGTGGATCTAAGCTGGTCTGGTGGTGATCCAGATGGTGATCCAGTTACGTATGACGTCTATTTTGGAACAACTAGTCCACCACCCATCGTAGAAAGTAACCAATCAAATACAACCTATGATCCTGGAACCCTCGATTTTGAGACAACATATTACTGGAAGATTATAGCATGGGACAACCAGAGCGCTTTTAACGAAAGCCTTATATGGGAATTCACTACACAATCAAATACTCCACCAGATCTGAAAAAATTGGATGATGATAATCCTCATTGGTGGTGTCCTTCGGCGGAAAACTATGAATTAAGATTAGTCGCTATTGATTTTGAAGTAGACAACATCTCTTATTGGGTTGAGTGGGGTGACGGTCATAATACGGGATGGTTAGGTCCATTTTCATCTGGTGAGCAAGTTACTGTAAATCATGCATATCATGCACAGGCAATATATACTATTAACGTGAAAGCTAAAGACATACATGGTGCTGAAAGCGACTGGGAGTTGCTAGATTTAAATATTTCTGAGCTTGAACTTGGGAAAACCTGGTTATTTGTGTTAACCCCTGATCTAAGATCATGTGGAGATTGCTACTGGGTAAGAAATGAGATGGGTTTCAGATTAAGTTTAAACCCACCAAGGGTTGGACCGATACCTCCCGGCGCAGAAATAGTGATTTCACAAGACCACACACTCGGCCTAATCATCGATTTTCATCCATATCTTGATTATTGGATCTTGGTCGGGCGTTTCAATGCATGCATAGTTTGGGAACCTGAGGAGTAATTATTGAATCTTCGTCTCGAAGTCTGATGCTAATAATTGCGGGGGATAAAAAAAATGAGAAATAGAAGTATAGAAAAAGCTGTTGTTTTCGCTGTTGCGACTATATTTATTTTAGTGGCAGCTTCTCCAGCTATCGGATCCATTATAAAGAGTGGTACATCGAATACTATAACTATAGGATATGGTGACAAACCAGTTTTAGGGACATTTTCAAACAATCAGCCTGAATTGTCGTCAGAGGAATATGCGTTAAAACAAAAAGAGGCGTATAGAGAGGTTTCTCTAGATAAGGGATGGTATTGGAAACCCCCATATCCAAACTATGCACCACATGAACCTGGTGGTATGCCTGATTTCGATCAAAGACAGGATGCATGGAAGACTATAGAGCCTGGTGAAAATGGGGTTATAGATTCAACACCAGTTGGTGACGACTTTTACAACCCTAGTGAGAACCGTATCGTACCTGGCCCGAACTGTCATCTAGAAACAGATCCAATAGGTGATGATTATACTGCGTGGGCGTTCTGCGGTCCGGTAGCTGTAGCGAATTGTTTCTGGTGGTTCGACTCGAAATATGCAGATGAAAACGGAACACCTGGTGATGGAGAGGACAATTTCTCTTTGGTTGAAGACTATGGTGTTGGAGACGACCATCTATCTGCTAATGTCCCACTGCTCATTGAGACACTAGCGAAAGCAATGAACACCTGCAACAAAGGGACAACCTATATCGATGACATGCAGGATGCTATTGACGACTGGTTTATCGATACAGGTCTTGGTGATAAGTTCGAGGAAACCACTTACGACAGACCAACATTTGATTTTATAGAAGGTGAGATCGAACGCAGTCAGGATGTTATTCTTTTATTGGGATATTATGAACGCGTTAAAATAGTTGACCAAGAACAAACTCTGTGGAATGCATATGTCGATTTACCGACTTGGCTGCCTGGACATCTTCAAAGCTTTATACCATCAGTAGATGTTCTCGACGCAGTACAAGTCTTACTTGCTGCCAACAATCCTGGTATTCCTACAGATGTTGAAGTCTGTATTTGGGATACACTACCAAACTCAACAACCGATCCTTTAGGCTGCTCACTGATGAATATTACTCCACCACCGCTAGGTGAACCAGAATGGTTCCAATTTCATTTTGACTCATCAATTCCACTAACGCCCGGAGAAGAATATTTCATATCAGTTAAAGAACTTACTATGACTTACAACATCCACTGGTACTACCATGAGCCAGATATTTATCCTAACGGAATGGCATGGTGGGCAACTGCCGATTGGACTTTTGCCCCACAACCTGATAAGGACTTTGCATTCAAAACCGAATATTACACTGATGAGTGTATACGAAAAGGCGGTCACTATGTCACTTGTGCAGGTGTTAACTCAGAAGAATCTATGATTGCATTCAGTGATCCATTCTGGGATATTCAAAATCAATCTCAAGATCCTACCGAGCACAATGACGCACAATACGTATCTCATGACATTTACGAGGTAGAAAATGGTTCACCTTGTCCAGACCTTGATTACCAATGGTGGCTGCCTGATTACCCATCCTACAGCCAGTATACAATAGTTGAACAGGCGGTTGTTATCTGCTCTCTTGAGGAGGATGTTGACCCGCCAATTAAAGAGATAACAAAACCAATAAACGCAATATATCTTTTCGACCGCTTTATAATGCCGTTTCTCTTTCCATTGATCATTGGGCCCATAACCATTGAGGTTAACGCAACAGACAATCAGTCTGGTATGAATAGAGTGGAGTTCTACATCGATGATGAATTAAGACATAACGATACCACAGAACCGTATAGTTGGAAATGGATTGAAAGTACGTTCCGTATACATATGATAAAAGTAATCGCTTATGATAACGTGGGAAACTTTGCAACAAACCGGATAGGGGTATTGAAATTTTTCTAACAATGAACCCTATCGCCCTCTACTTTCAAAGAAAAACAGACTGACAAGTTATTCTAATCTAAGGAATGCGATTTCGAATAAAAACATGGTTAGTAGTAAAAATCAAACGATCTCTTTTTTTCTTTTTTAATTCCCATTAGAGATTATCTGTTGGAGATGAAATCAGCCCACTAGCATTGGTTTTGTGCCGGATGTTGCAATTATTTTTTAAATTTTTCAAAAGATTTATATAAAGAAATTATATTACAACTTAATTAAAATTATTTATGGGAGGACGAAAAAATGAAAAAGAGAAATAATATTTTGAAAAGAGGCTTTTGTTTAGCAGTAATATTATTGCTAACAACAGTGAGTGTTGCATCTATAAACGCAAGTGTGATTGAAAAGAAAGTATCTACAAATAACACTCAATTGGACCGGGATTGTTATATAGGTGAATGGACCATACGGTTTTTTAACCCTATAGTTGAATTTAAATGGATTCCGGAAGCTGAATATAATATAACAGAGCCAATAATATGCGAATTGCCTGAAGTAAACAATGAAGTACAATTACAATTTACCATATCTCTTAAGGCAACTTCGAATGTAAACTTACAATTCCCATTTAGATTAGGTGGATTCCATTGTTCATTATGGGATGAAAATTGGGACCGTATTTGGTCGAAATACTTCCCGAAAATGATTTTATGGAAGGTATCTCCTTGCGCTTTTACAACACATATCTTCCCTGATCCGCCAGTATCTTACACTACTAACAATCAGAACAAAACGATTTATCTTGTTCTATCATCATTTACATATCCACTTCCCCCTCAATTTATGATATGGCCATTTGAAAGAAAAACGGTTGAAATCACGATTGTCCCAATTTAATAGTAATAATCAATATTTGGAAATCTGGCATAACTGAAAAATTTCACCCTATCTCTTTCTTTTTAACTACAAATAGTAGAAATAACCCTCTAACGCATTTTCTTTTTTTAATTCCCATTAGAGATTATTTGTTGGAAATGAAATCAGTCCACCTACAATAATTGGCTTTGTTACAGATGTCTCTGTTTTTATTTTATAGCCTGTTGAAAAATTAAAAAATCAAGCTTTCATCAAACTCGTTTACATTTTTTAGAAATACAAAATTAGTGATTTTATAAGAAGAGAAGTTGTTAGAAAAAAAATTGTAGATTTTAGAAAAGTATTTATTGGTAAATTA
>JAUXAU010000068.1 GCA_030619765.1 Thermoplasmatota archaeon | reverse complement strand
AACAACAAATTATGGGAAAAACACATAACCAGTACCGGAGTAACGAGAAGGAAAGGAATATTAGATATTTTAGAAGTTGATTGCTAAATTATTATTTTTTTATTGGAGAAGAAATATCGACATAATTGTCGGACAGCCTCAAATGAGTGTTTAGAGATATGCAAAAAGATAGAAAAATCATGATTAATTCCAATGCATCTCATTTTTTCTTGAGTATTTTTATCCTTGTAGCTATTGTCTTATTTCTTAGTGTTGGAGCATATCTATATTTTAATGAAATCCCTAGTGGAGCTAGAAAAAAACTAATTCCATCCGTGGGCATGATACAAGAGGGTGACCATATCTTTATATCAGGTGTACAAAACGGCCCAGTTATGAACGACTCAACTATTATTCAGATAGTTAATCAAACGAGTGGTAAAATTGAAGGAAATGGATTAATAAATGTTGGACCAGATGGCGAAATAAAAACAGGAGTTACCATATTCTTAACTGGTATAAACACAGGTACTAAATATGTAGTATCAATGCTATATAAAGGAGATACTGTAGGATTTTGTAATTATTTTTATTTGAAATAAAACTGATTTCATCGCCTTTATCCATACCTTTTTTGTTTATCTTTTCTAATCACAATAGAACCGATTTAAAAAAACGAAAAAAACTGTTTTTATAAGTAATTTAAACAATTAACCAATTACCTTAATATGGCCTTTTCCAATACCATTTTGATATGATGGAAGATGGGATATTACTCAACATAATACGACTAGTAGTGGGTGTAATAATACTTTCCTATGCATCTTACACCGATATAAAAATCAGAAGAGCAGCAAACATGCTCTGGGTAGTAATGGGATCAATTGGCGCAATCTTGTTAGTGATACAGTACTTTACTACAGGGTTTGACAACATACTATACCTAGCTTTTGTACCTATTATGATTGCGTTTATGTATGTTCTTTTTAGATTAAGATTGATTTTTGGTGGAGCAGATGCGAAGGCAATCATGGCTCTAGCAATACTTGTCCCTTTGGAACCGGCAATACTTGATTTTCCATTATGGAAGGAATCTGTTATGCCATTTTCTTGGATCATATTTTCCAATGCAGTTGTGCTATTTATCTTGATACCATTGAGCCTATTGATATACAACATAATTAAAAGAAGTGTTGAGTTTCCTTACTGTGTTTTAGGATACAAGACGAGCATTGAAAAGGCAAAACAATCATTTGTATGGCCTTTAGAAAAAATAAAGAATGGAAAAAGAAAGTTTTCCTACATGCCTAAAGAATTTGATACCGATGAAGAATTGAAAGCATTTGAAGATGAAGGTATAAAAGAGATATGGGTTACACCTAAAGTTCCCTTTATGATACCACTCCTTGCCGGTTTTCTAGCCTCGTTTTTCCTAGGAGATATTCTTTCACATATAATGCAATTTTTCATATAGCTTCGCTAAGACTTTAATAAATACAAAAAAAAGTAAATGCATCATAATAACAATGATATACCCCTTTTTAATTTACAGTCGCTAGCAATGGCAAAGCGAGACTACTATGAAATTCTTGGTATAGATAAAAATTCTAGTAAATCTGAGATTAAAAAAGTATATAGAAAACTAGCATTAAAATACCATCCTGATAAAAATCCAGACAAAACTGCAGAAGAAAAATTCAAAGAAATCTCCGAGGCGTATGCAGTTCTTTATGACGATGAAAAACGAAAGATGTATGATATGTATGGACATGCAGGTATAGATCAGCGGTATAGTGCCGAAGACATTTTTAGAGGAGCAGACTTTGGGGATATCTTCAGAGGCATGGGATTTGATTTTGGATTTGATGATATCTTTGAACGGTTTTTTGGACATCAGATGGGTTTTGACAGAAGATCACGTGCGAGAAGAGGTAGCGATTTACGATACGATATAGAAATAAGCTTAGAAGATGCGTACAAAGGAGTAGAAACGGAGATAAACGTCCCGAGAACTGAAATTTGTAATGTTTGTAATGGCAGTGGTGCCAAACCTGGAACAGATACTAAAATTTGTCCGCAATGTAACGGAACGGGACAAATGAGAGTTTCTCGAAGAACTGCATTTGGCATGTTTACTCAGGTAAGCACTTGTTCAAAATGTAATGGTCAAGGAACAATAATAGAAGAACTGTGTTCCTCCTGTAGAGGAAGAGGTGCTGTTCAAAAAACAAGAAAAATTGAGATTAGGATTCCAAGAGGTGTGGATGAAGGAGCTCAACTTCGACTTGCAGGACAAGGTGAACATCCTGGGAAAGGGGCAAAAAGTGGCGATCTCTATATCGTAGTTCATGTCAAAGATCATCCTAAATTCAAAAGAAGGGGATCAGATTTCTACCAAAAAATAGATATTTCATTTACAGACGCTGCGTTAGGGGAAAAGATAGACGTAGAGACACTTGAAGGAATTGAAAAGTTAAGAATTCCTGAAGGCACTGAAAGCGGAGAGATATTCAAACTAAACAATAAAGGTATGCCTCGATTAAACAGTCGCGGGTATGGAGATATGTATGTTGAAGTTCACGTAAAAACACCGAAAAAACTAAGCAGAGCAGCAAGAAAAATAATAGAAGAATTAGAAAAAGAATTAAAAAATGATAAGCGAAAGTATTAAATAGAAGTTCTTGCAAGTATTATGTTGGAAAATTTATAGGAGAAACAAAAAATGGAACCATTTGATGAAGATAAAGATAAAAGAAGAAAAAACCCATTTGATTTCATTGGAGATGATGAATTTGAAAAAATCTTTGATGAAATGCAAAAATGGTTTGAAAGTTCCAATTTTAAAGATTTGTTTGAGGATATGTTACATGGCGGAATTGAACCAAATAAAGGTTTTATTCGCGGATTAAGTTTTAAAATAGGTCCCGATGGCAAACCAAGGATTCAAGAATTTGGTAACCGTCCTACTAGAACCCCTAAGGGAACTTCCTTGATTTCAGAGGAACGAGAACCATTAACTGATATAATTGAAGGAAAGGATGATGTCGCAATTACCATTGAAATACCTGGAGTGGAAAAAGAAAATATCGATCTTAACGTAAAAGAGAGTAACTTTGAAATTAAGGTTGATGCACCTCAAAGAAAATACCATAAAGTTGTTAACCTCCCTTGTAAAGTAAAACCAAAAACAACAAAAGCAACCTACAAAAATGGCATACTTGATATTGTTCTAGAGAAAAAGGAAAAGAAAAAAGGTGGAACAGGTTTCAAGGTTAGCGTAAAATAAATTTTACTTTTTCAATTTTATTATGTGTACATGATAACATTAGTAGTTGATAGTTTACTAACATTTATGTAGCATATAATGTATTTTAAAAAGAAACGGGGAGAAATCTTTGATTAAGCTAACATTCTATGGAGGCGTTGAAGAAATAGGAGGAAATAAAACCCTTCTGGAAGATAATGGTACAAAGATATTCTTAGATTTTGGAATGGGTTTTAAGAGGAGAGGGCTGTATTTTGAAGAGTTTTTAACTCCAAGAACTGCCAATGGCATTGGAGATTTTCTTGAACTACAATTATTACCTGATATCGCTGGTGCTTATAGAGAGGATTTATTAGAGCATCTTGGAAGAAAAGCAGAAGAACCTGATATTGCAGGAGTTCTTTTATCCCATGCACATGCAGATCATGCAAATTATATTTCATTTCTTCATAAAGACATCCCCATATACTGTGGAGAAACTTGTAAATATATACTGGATGCAGTGGACGAACAAAGTCAACGAAACCTTGAATGCGAGGTTGTTAATTACAAAGAAAGACCGATTTTTAGACGAGACTACGGAAAACCTCCGATAGAACGAGACTTTAAAACATTTAGAACCGGGAAAAAAATAACTATAGGTTCACTAGAGATAGAGCCAATGCATGCAGATCATAGTGTCCCTGGATCGTACGGATTTATAATACATACTTCAGAAGGAGCAGTGGTTTATACTGGTGATCTAAGGATGCATGGATTGCATTCTGAAATGACAACAGATTTTATAAATGCCGCAAAAGAAGCAAAACCAATTGCAATGATAACAGAAGGGACGAGGATAGACAGGAAAAAAACAGATGAATCTGAGCGGAAAGTCTATAACGACTCGAAAAAAGAGATTTCCAAATGTAACAATCTTTCGATTGTTGACTTTAACTTCAAAGATGTTGACAGGTTTACAACATTTTATAAAATTGCAAATGATCTTGGGAAAAAACTTGTGATAAGTTTCAAACACGCATGTTTTTTAGAGAGATATCATAAAGATAAAAAACTTAGGACACCGAGTAGCACAGATGAAAACATAATGCTTCTAAAACCCAAGCGGAAAACAGGATCGTATATTGATGAAGACTACACTGAAAAATTTATCAAAGACAGGTTAAAATATCCAAATATAATAAAATCTGAAGATATCACAAAAAACCCCACGCAATATATGGTTGTGTTAAACTTCTGGTATTTCACCCACCTTGTTGATTTAAAACCAAAAAACGGTGTGTATGTACACTCTTTATCGGAGCCATTCAATGAAGAGATGGAAATATCGTATGATAGAATGCAGAACTGGTTGAATCATTTTGATCTTAGATTTGTTCAATCTCACTGTTCTGGACACATCAACGGCTCAGATCTTAAAGAACTTATTCAAACAATAGGTCCAAAGATACTCTATCCTATCCATACAGAACATCCTGAGATGTTTAAAAATTTTCCACTAAACGTCGAGATAGTCAGAGAAGGAAAAATGTATAAACTCTAAGTACATCAAAAAATAAAATAATTGGAGAATAAAGATGGCTGATATATATCATTATGATAAGAAAAAAGAGCAGACCATGATTGAAACAGACAGTGGGAAAAGAAAAAAAGAACAATTCATAGAAAATCTTAGAGAAGGAGATGTTGTTAACGATTATTTTGCTGTGAAAATCAAAAACCCTCTAAAGGCATACAAAAGAGGAACGTGGTTTAGTTTTATCGCAACAGATAAAACGGGAGAAATTAGTGTAAAATTCTGGGGCGGAGAAAACAAAGATCGCGTAAAAAGATTGCATGATAGTTTCTCATCTGGAGACGTTGTACAAGTACGCTCTGGAAATGTAGAAACATATGATGAAAAACCTCAGATATCCATTAATGAAACCGTAGGTGGAATAAGAAGATGTACCCCTAGTGAATATGATGCAAGTGATTTTATTCCAGCCTTAGACGAAGATAAAATAAAAGAGCTATATGAAACCATTAAAAAACACATCAAAGAAATCAAAAATGAGCAACTAAAAAATCTGCTTTCACTGTTTTTTGACGACCCTGAGTTTGTTAATGAGTATACCCATTCTCCTTCTGCAATGTCACATCATCATAACTACGTAGGCGGAAATCTAGAACATGCTATAGGTGTGATAAGATTATGTAAAAACATATGTGAGATGTACTCAGGCATGAACAGAGATCTGCTTATCTGCGGTGCAATACTTCACGACGTAGGAAAACTAAAGGAATATAAGTATGGCGCTGCAATAGACAAGACAGAAGAAGGGAATTTCATTGGACATATTGTGATGGGAGATAGGTGGATAAAAGAAAAAATCGGAGAAATAAGAAATAATGGAAATGAATTTTCAAAAGAACTCGAAATGTGGGTGAGTCATCTGGTGCTTAGCCACCATGGAAGATATGAATTTGGTTCACCAAGACTGCCGAAGATCGTTGAAGCGTGCGTTTTACATTATGCCGACCTCATGGATTCCCAGGTCAAAAACTACATACAAAGGTTAGAAGAAGCAAAAAAATTAACTGATGACAAATGGGCATTTATATACGATTCAGATGCGGGGAAAAATAGACTAATTTTTTTAGGAGAATACTAACAAAGAGAAGTGAGAACATGAAAAAAGATTTGGTTGATATTCTTTGCTGTCCAACATGCAAAGGAGATTTAAAACTAAAGGTAGAAAAAGAAGAGAGTGGAGAGATAATCGTAGGTAGTTTTACTTGTGAAAAATGTAAGTGCACATATTCTATAGAAGATGGGATTCCAGATTTACTTCCCAAATAAACTCATCTGTTCATAAAGCTACTGATATCAGCTAAAAGATTTTTTGATTCTCTCATATCGCTAATATACTGTTTAAAACGCGGTGCTCTCTTGTCCAGAACGACAGCCACTCCGCGATCATTCTCATCACGAATAAGCCTACCAATAGATTGCAGTAATTTTCTTGCAGCTGGTGCATTTACAGTATACTCCCACCCTTTGCCAAATTTTAGATCGTAATATCTCTGTAAACCTCGCTGCCTGGCCGTAGGTTTTGGATAGGGAATTCCTACTATCACTGCTATCTCAAGTTGTTCAGCTGGAAAATCCATTCCTTCACTAATTCTTCCACCTATAACAGAAAAAAGAGCAGCGCCATTACTATTTTCTACTCCACATCTCTTAAAATCTATTACCAAATCCATCAAATCTGATTGAGACATTGCTTGTTCTTCTACATACAAACAGCGCTCAATATCAGTAAAATATCCCTTATTTCGAAACATGGAGAGTATGTTAAAGCTAGGGAAAAACACCATGGTATTCTTTGGAAAGGTATTACAGATATTAGTAATATGTCGCCACATTCTTGAAATAATTGTTTTATCTCTTGCTATCTCCTCATATCTTGTTGTAACATCACGTACGAAAAATATTCTTCTATTTTCCCTGGAGAAAGGAGAAGGATAAAAAACTAATTCGGTATCTTGCGAAAGACCCAATGAATCACGATATTCCTCAAGAGGTTTCAATGTACCGGACATATGAATAGAAGAATGAAATTCATTTATAATGCCAGTTCCAATAGATGGATCTAAACAATACGCTTCAATACGCGGATTTTTACCTTCTGCTGAATCAACAATCAATTTGATATATCGATCCATCTCAACTGTTATCCAAAATTCCAAAAAGATACCGAGCTTATGAATATAAGAACGGGGAAGTTTACATTCTTTTTGTCGATAATCCTGAATTTTTTCACCATACGCAATTAAATCGCTGATGATATCGCGAAGGGTTATGCTTGTGATTTTCAATCGAGATAAAATCTCTGATTCTAATTCATGAGATGGGATAAACGCATCACTCTTAACATGCGTGTTTCTTCTGATACCGTTCTCTAAAATACCGTAAACATATGTATCTCTCAGATCATTTACAATTTCTAATAAAATTTTACAAAATTTTGAAACAGAGATTTTTCCATTAGCTATAGAAGGATCACCAACCTTTTCAGCCTCAAAAACACAACTATTAAGCATCCATACACTAAGTTGTGCAGAAAATAAATCTCTTAGATAATCAGGGAGATTATGTGCTTCGTCGACCACTAATAGAATATCATCCTCAGATATTGATAGCCAATCAAAAAACATAATTCGGATAGATTTATCAAAAACATAAATATAAGGAACAATGATCACTATCGCTTCTTTTATGAGTAATTTATTCATTTCATAAGGACACACTATATTTTTTTCGCAATATTCTATAAACTCCTCTGCTGTAGGTAATTTTTGCCTTGTCCATTCCATTATTTTGTCAATCTTTTGTTTATCTCCAATAAAATTTCTATAATATTCGCAGCCTTCGTTTTTCTTGTTGGACAATACCTTTTTCTTTAGATTTGAACAGAATTTCGAAAGTTCCTCAGATGAACCATTGCCGATTTCAGGATCATTTTTAGCAATAATGCACATATTGGCTCGACCTTGTATTCCTAACCCAAAAATTCGTTTGTCTTTCATCTTCTTTTGAATTGCGCGTAGCTCTAGTATGACTTGTCTTTGCTGAGCGTTTGTACGAGTTGTATAAACTATTTTTTTATTGTTTTCCAATGCATATTGTAGAGTTGAAGAAAGTACACAGATGGTTTTTCCAGAGCCGGTTCCTGATTCAAAGACAAAATGTTTTCTTGCGTCAAGCGTATTTCTGATATCTCGCATTATGTTTTCCTGGTTTTTACGGAGATCATAGGGGAATAAATCCATTTAATAGGAGAATAGAATTATGGTAAATAGAGTTGTTGGAAACAAAAACTCGGGAATCAAATTTTATAGTTTAATTCTATTAAACCATGTCGTAATGATTGAAACTCCTTTAAACCAAATAAAAAAATTACTTTCAAATGAAATTCCTTCAGAGTTAATTTGTTGTCTTCCAGATAAATGGGAAAAAATCGGAGATGTATTAACTATTAAATTGAAAGAAGATCTTAATAAATATCAGGAAATAATAGGTGAAAAGTATGCTGAAATTCTTCATTGTAAAACAGTTCTCAATGATGTTGGCGGCATTTCAGGAACATACCGGGAACCGAAAGTTGAGATACTTTATGGTTCTAAAAATACTGAAACAATCCATAAAGAAAACGGCATTAGATACAAGTTAGATCCGCAGAAAATCATGTTTTCATCTGGGAACATGGACGAAAGATTACGCATGGCAAATATTTCAAACAAGAATGAAACAGTAGTTGATCTTTTTGCAGGCATTGGTTATTTTACAATGCCAATAGCAGTTTATAGTAAATCAAAAGAGATTTTCTCCTGTGAGATCAACCCTATTGCTTATAAGTATTTATGTAAAAATATCGTATTGAATCACGTAACATCTGTAGTAAAACCATTGCTTGGAGATAATAGAACAACGGCACCAAAAAATATTGCTGATAGAGTTATACTGGGATACATTGACGATACAGACAGATTTTTATCAACTAGTATTGAATGTCTAAAAAATAATACAGGAGTTATACATTATCATGATGTATTTCCTAATGAGTTGATTCCAGATAGGGCTTTGAAAGTTATTCAAGAGACAGCCGAAAAATACGATACAAAGGCTAAGCTTTTGAAATATAAATATATAAAATCATATGCCCCTGGTGTGAGTCACGTTGTTTTTGACATTAAGATAGGTGAAAGATGAAAAGAAAAATTCAACTTATCGTATACCACGCAAACGAAGATGATCCAAAAAAATGCAGTGCAAAAAAACTACATAAGTTTGGTTTTGTAAAACTTGAGAAAAATATAAGAAGAGTACTAAAACATGCTATTTTATTAAATCCATTTGCTAAAAAAAGTCTTTCAAAAGAGGATGTTAAAACTGCTAAAAAAAACGGAATATTGGCTATTGACTGTTCGTGGAAAAATGCAGAAAAATCTTTTGAATACTTAGACCGGAAAAATATATCCAGGGCGTTACCCTTTTTAGTCGCAGCTAATCCTGTAAATTACGGCAAACCGTTTAAGCTGACAACACTCGAGGCTTTTGCATCAGCACTTTACATACTAGGGGAGAAAGAACATGCTAAAGATATTTTAAATATTTACAAATGGTCGCCTCATTTTTTAGAACTCAATAAGCAACCGCTAGAGGAGTATGTAAAGGCAAAAAACAGCAAAGAAGTTATAAAAATCATGAAAAGATATATATAAAGATATACTTTTAGAAATAATTAGACAGGCGCACTACGTTTAAGTAACAAAATACGTTATCTGGAATACTTGTCAAAAAAAATTGAAGATGTGGATGATATATGAAGCAAGAACTTGAGACATTTTTCAAACCAAAAAGTATAGCAGTTGTTGGAGCCTCGAACAACATTACAAAGATAGGGAATGCCTCCTTAAAAAATATCCTTGTTTCCGACTATGAATGTAAAGTTTATCCTGTTAATCCTCGTGAAAAATATATAATGGGTCTTAAATGCTACAAAAAAATAACAGATGTTCCTGGTGAAATCAATCTTGCTCTTATCGCAGTACCTGCAAAGATAGTCCCGGGGATCATCAATGAATGCGTACAAAAGAATGTGCACGGTGTAATTATTATATCCTCTGGGTTCAGTGAAGTAGGCAATCATGAATTAGAAAACAAAATAAAAAAACATGTTGAAGGTTCTAAAATGCGCATACTCGGTCCAAATACAATGGGATACAAAAACGCCTCAGTAAATCTCGACGCATCCTTCGCGTTTGGGATGCCCAGAAGAGGAAACCTTGCATTGATCAGTCAAAGTGGAGCCCTTGGAATGGGCATGATCTACCTGGCCAATAATGAATTTGTAGGGTTATCAAAGATTGTAGGAGTGGGGAACAAGTTAGATATCGATGATGATGACCTTATTGACTATTTCAGCCAGGATCCTGAGACTAAAGTTATAGGACTCTACATTGAAGGAATAAAAAAAGGAAGAGAATTCATGAAAAGTATAAAATCCTGTGACAAACCGGTACTTGTCGTAAAAGCAGGACGAAGTGCAGCAGGAGCACGGGCGACAGCATCCCACACGGGCAGTATGGCCGGTAGTGACAAAATATATGATGCTGCAATAAAACAAGCAGGCGGGATACGCTGCCGGGACGTGGTAGAACTCTTTGACATGGCACGAGCGCTAGCAGGACAACCGCCCGCACAAGGAAACAGGGTTGGAATAATCACAAATGGGGGTGGACTTGGTATACTTCTCACAGATGCCTGTGAAGCAAATGGCCTTAGTATACCAAAACTTTCTGAAAAAACATACAAAAAAATCGATAAAATATTACCGGATCTTATCAGGCCAAACAACCCGGTAGATCTATCAGCTGATGCAGGATTCTACAGATACGAAGTGTGCACACGAGCGCTGTTGGAAGACCCGAACATCGATGGTATTGTTGTTGCGTCAGTACACGGTGGGTACGCCCGTCCAAGGGAATATACCGGAGCCATACTAAAAATGGTACGGGAAAGAAAACTACATGAGGAATATAAAAAACCAATACTGGGTTTTTGGGTTGGGGGAAAAGAGTTCGAAGACCTTGTCCTCGACCTCAAAGTAGCAGGAGTGCCAATCTATCCATCATCATGGAGAACAGCAAGAGCTATGTTCTCCTTATATTTAGAAGGAGAAAGAATAAAAAGAGAAAGGAAAAACTAATCCACCCAATCAACACCGAGAACTTTTTCCCAATCTGGCTTTTTATTCTTCCACTTTTCTGCAGTCTCTTTCGTTAAGCACTTTTCACAGAGACCCACTAGATTAAAATAGCATGAACTGCACACCGATCTACCACATTTTATACAGACTTCACTAGCGGTGTTTGTACCACAAACCTGACACATCCCATGTGGCTTTTTAATTTTTTTATGTGTTTTAATTTTTTTGGATAGGTTTTCTTTGTCCTTTTCTGTTAACCACTGTTTTAAATCTTCATTCATTGATTTCATGCTAGGTTCTTTAACCCGGACTTTGCTAGAATTTGATTTTTTGGCCATAAAAACACCATTTAATGAAATATAAAAATAATAGATAGTCTAAATACTTTACCTTTTTGCATTGACAGAATGTATTTTTTTATGTAAAAAGTTGGCGGTAAGATGAATGAATGGTGTAATAACAATGAGAAATAAAATATGCCATAAAGTAAAGCTTTCAAAAAACCAGTTATTGGACATAAGTCCCAATACTTGTAATATTCCACTAACCAAAAAACTAAATAATAATGCACCTACAATAAAATCAATTTGATCAAACAAAATCCAATCTTCACCACGATTTTTTCCTATTCTTCTTTTAAAAAAACTTTTTACAACATCACCAGTTAATGCACCAAAACAAAGCGAAAAGATTATTGGAATCATAAGAGGGAATCCTTCAAAATCACTTAAATTTAAAAAAGCAAAATCACTCAACGCAATATACCTAGCTGCAACAGCTAAACCAAAACCAGCGGTCATTCCTATAAAAGCACCAGCAAAAAGCCCACGCCAAGTCTTACCGTCACCAAGAATCCTTTTTCCATCCCTCCAGTTTTTACCAAAATCAACAGGCGTCCCTCCTCCAACCAATACAGCACTCGCATTGGCGATATACGCAGGAATTATAAGCCAAAAAGCCTGAAGTATCACTTCGTATTCCATTACAGATGGAATATAAAGTTTCCTTAAAAAACAGTTGTAAATAATCAATCTTGTTTTCTAGTAATCTTTAGGCCGGTGTAGTGGAATTTATTTGATCGCTTTACTAATGCTTTTAAAGCAGTGTTGGAAATTTGAAAGTTTTCAGATACTTTATTTCCAAAGGTACCGTTTTCTCCAATAAACTGATAAATTTCATCTTCTAGTTTTTGGAAATTATCATCATCTAAAGCAGAAATAGTAAAAATTTCGCTTATTTCGTTAACAGGGCAAGAAATGTTTATATTAAAAAGCGAGTAAAAAGAGCGGTACATTTTTTGAGGTTTTCCTTCAATACCTTCCTCTGGCGTAGTCCATTTAGTTTCTGCAAGTTTCATATGGTCAAAAAATTCGAGAGCTTCTTGACCTTCTTTTCCGAATTTTTCAATTATAATACTTGTTGGTGTCCAATCCCTTGATATCTCAAAAAAAACTTCTTTTTTTGTTGAGGAGTCAAATGCCCTCATTATAGATACTAAATCAGTAGAATCATTTATTACTTTTGTACGAATCATAGGACCTGCAATTTTTTATATTAGCAACCCTAAAACAGGATTTCTAATATTTATAGTTTTTGTATTTGAAAATATTTATTTTAAAAGTTTATTTAAAAAAACTCTAATCAAAAGCAAATAAAGTGGACTTGTCGGGATTTGAACCCGAGGCCTCCTCCATGCCAAGGAGGCGATCTTCCGAGCTGATCTACAAGCCCATTAGGTGTAAACGGCACTTAAACTAGTTTTAGCAAATAAATTTAGTAGGTAGGATAGTTTTATATTTGCTCTAGTAATGTCGATTGATTTTCTTTTTCCAGTAAATACACAATCAGTTTAATTGTTTTTGGATTGCCAGTAGGAGTAAGATTTTTCCTTCGGTTATAAGGATTCTTTAATTGTGAAAAAAAGGTACAGGGGACGAGATTTGAACTCCTTTTTACTGGTAAAAAATCTATGTATTTTGAGGTTTATCGAAGAATATTTTTGATATTCCATGGGCTATCAAGGAATATTTAAAATACAGATTATCAACAGAAGAATACCAAAGATATTTCGAAATCTCTATAATAATATCTCACAGCCAGTTTTATTAATAAACAGTTATTATGAATCTTTAATTTAGGTGAAAAATATGAAATGGAAACAAATTTTGATTGGAGGTGTTCTTGCAGGAATAATAATTGAGATTGTTGACATCATTTTTAATTCGTTAATTCAGTTGATTTGGGCATATAATGTATTCGAACTGGGTGGGATGAGAACGATAGATGACCCAATTATGATATTGTTCTTTGTGTATCCGTGGATTCTTGGTTTTGCCTTGGCTTATATATATTCATATTTTGGAAAAGCATTAGATGGAAATTACATTGCTAAAGGATGGAAATTTGGGTTACTGATGTGGGTTGTGGTGACGATTCCATCCGCATTTCTCGTATTTGCTAGCATGAATTATCCTGTTGGTTTTACAGTGAACTCTGTGATTCCTCCGTTCATTTATATGCTTGTATCTAGTATCGTTATTGCAAAAACCTTTGATTGGATGAAGTAAATACTATTTATCCTCACATCCATCAGACAATAACAGTACCAGATATATTCTAGGTTTAACCCAATTATCTCTTAGTTAATATTCGGAAGCCAGTCAGGATAACTGCCACTGCGATGATTAGAAGTATAAGCCCCCAAAATGAAAAATCTTGTAGACCTGCCGGTAGATAAGAACGTGGAATAACAAATGAAAAGACAATCCAAAGACCAAAAAGAATAACAACTATTCCCCAAAAAACCGGGACCAACGGATTTTGTTTGCTACCTGAACATACACAGTCATCATCTTTTTCATGTTCTTTTTTTATACCTGTTAAAGATGCTCCACATTTCTTACAAAACTCCGCATCATCCTCATTTTTCGTTCCGCATTTTGCACAATATGCCATGTTTTTCCCTCAAGACTATTTCTCTATAATCCTATTTTCTTTAAATAATATACGATTTTTTACGGTTGAACCTGAAGGTAACAAATATATTCAGAGCTACATTTTTAAAATCTTCAAGGAGTGAAACGAATATCTTTCTTGTAAATTCTAAGATATTTTGAGCTTTCTACCAAAATACCTAAAAATACATCAGACAAACGAGATTTGAATACACTTTTACTGGTAAAATACAGGTTTAATCCTATAAACTACCTTTCCTTTGCATTACAACCATAAAAGTGTTACATTTTGTGGACACGAATCAATACATCCACCCATCCCCATTTCAACTATATAAACAAAAAAGACAATATGCTATCAAGATGCGAGGGAATCTACCTAGCTCCTCTTTTTCAATCCCTCCCATCCTCCTCCTCAACCTATCAAGAGATGGTTATTTATTTTAAATCATTTATTCTCAGGTGACTTTCTGCTTGTTTGTGATTCTATCGAGCAGTCATCATTGTATCCTTTTAGATTTTTTAATAGGTCAATCTTGTTTTGTAGGTTAAGAATTGTCCAACCATCTGGAAATGGGATAAAATCATTCTCATCTGTAGTTTCCTTAGATGATTCTTCTTTCCAACCCATCATTAATTCAAATATTTCTCTCTCTTTCCTATTCATATTTTACCAATTTCATAACAACTACTGTTTTAAAAAATATATGCTTATGATGCATAAAGTATACATTTTTATAACATCTATCGGGAGGTGGTTATTCACATTTCAACCTTTTTTATCTAACGAAATTGGAAAAAACCCTTTGTGTTACATTTTGGGCAGATAACCGTCACTCTAGCTCCTATGCTCCCTTGAATTTGTGTAGTTTCTCCACAAGATGGGCATTTAATGGTTTTAGTTATTTCTTTTCGTTTTTTTTCCTCAATTTTCTTTTTTATTTCTAAGGTTTTAGAAATTCCCTCCCCACATTCAGTACAAAATTTAAAATCGTGTTGTAATTCAACTCCGCACTTAGTACATTTAGCCATTTTTTCTCCTCCAAATCTACAAGTTCATAACATCTATCAAGAGATAGATATTCATATTTTATTTAAATTCTCTTTATGTCTTTTATAATATTCCCTTTGATTTGCTCTCCTTCTCTCCTTCACCCCAGGTCTTTCAAGATATTCTTTAATATATTCTCTTTTCCTTGCCTTAACTTCCGGTCTTGAGTTATATTCTTTATTGTATTTTCTTTCTTTCTCTTTAACATCTGGTCTCGAACGATATTTCTTCCTGTACTCCTTTCGATGTTCAATAACCTCTGGTCTATGATTATAACCTTTGTAATATTTTCCTCTATAATCTTTATAATATTCTCCTTGACGATATTCCTTGCGTCTCTGTTTTACTTCAGGTCTTGCACAATATTCTTTCATATACTCCTTGCGTTTTTGTATGTTCTCTGGAATGGAATAATATTCTGCTTGATACTGTTTAATTCTTTCTTTTACACCTGGCTTGGCTAAATATTTCTCACGATAACCCTTATACAACTCTTTAGTTTCTGGTCTTTGCCGATATTTTTTTACTCTTTCTTTAAACTTTGGCGATTGTCTATTTTCTTTGGCTTTTGCTTTCACTTCGGGTCTATTTTGATATTCTTTTTTATATTCTTTCATTCTTTTTCTTTGTTCTGGTTTTTTTATAAATTCTCGATGGTATTCCTGCAACTGTTTCTTCACTTCAGGTTGTGAATAATATTCTAAAAATCTTTTACGTGCACAATCCTTGCAGGCAGGTGCTTTTCCAATTCTATTTCTACGGGATTTTGTATAATATGAAATAGGTAAAATCCTATGGCATTCGGTACACTCTTTTTCTTCTGGTATATCCACTAGACCTTGTGAACGCTCCAATTCCCATTTTTTTTCATATGCTCTATTACGTTTTATCTCACAATCTCTACAATAGTAGGTTAAACCATCTTTTCTGTGAGTGTCTTTATTATAATCGGAGATAGGTTTGAATTGATGGCATTCAGGACATTCTTTTTCCTTTAGAATACTATCTATTTCATACATACACTTAACCCAACACAGATGAACAGAACAGCTACCCCGAGTATCAAGAGATGGTTATTCATTTTAATAATTGTTCACCATGCTTCCACGAATAGCCTGGCAGCATCGTAATCCAATCCTTGACTAATTAAAGTTCCACCTCCACATCGCATCTGAAGTTTTACGCAATGTTCTCCTGCAGAAATCTCTACGATTCGTTCAATGTACCACGAATGCCATCCAGGTGAACCACCACTAACAATCAAATCACCGTAATCAGGGTCTCCATAGGGGACGCCGTCAATAACAAAACGAAAACCTGCATGACCACCAGATATTTGGGTTGAACTAAAAGCCCTTAAATTCACACTTTTGTTTATTGGTAATTGAAAGCAAAATATGACACCTGGTACATCCGTCCAAGGGCTATAAATTGTAAAGCTAGAATTCTGCTTCACGGTTCCAACAAATCCTCCTACCTCAAAACCATTTACTGAAATATCACCACCCTGCACATCAAGTGTTGCATTTGGATTCGTCGTCCCAATACCTACTTTATCCCCCCGTAAATTCATAACCGTATCTCCCCCATATCTGAAACTTAATGCTTGAGGAGGAGCAGTAAGCCCACTTCGAATTGTCCAACCACTGTTAACGAAATTGATGGTACCACTACCACCAGCTAAACCAGATGCTAACCGTATTTCAGCTGGTTCATTATTATCAAATATATCTAAAGTTGACTGTGGTTCATTTGTCCCGATGCCGACGTTACCACTGAAATAGCCCATACCTTCAAACCAGCCACCATAGAATCCTTGCCCCAGTATACCCTATATAGCCACCATTCCCTGCTACACCAGCATGACCTCCTTCTCCTGTAATGCCCGTTCCATCAAGGGCAGTACTAATACCTTTGATGCCTTTTTGACCTTCTGCATATATTGCATACTTCCAATCAGTTGGTTCGGTTTTAATATATAACTTAGCATCATCTGGAGGTATATCTCCTATGCCAACATTACCCTCAGGAATAGCATACATATCCGGTGGATTAGACCAATAATTCCAATCATAATTGAATATTTTATAAAACCACTCTGGCAAAGCTAGAGAGCGAAAAAATTTAGAATTAGAGCTTGATGGTCCAGGTGAAGTGTCACCATTTTCTTTACTATCTAATACAAAATTTCTATTAGATGGAGTTTTTCCTACAGCACTAGAAAAAGCTACTGCAACGAACAACATACATACAGCTACGGTTAATACCAGCCTTATTTTTTCATTAATATATTTCTTCATTTTTTACCTCCCTTTAACTACAATTATATAGCTTTTTTCTTTAAAAGTATCAATTCTCCTCGTTCTTTTTCAACAAATCATCTATTTCTTTTATTTTCTTCTTCTCCAAGAAATCATTTATTTCATTTATCTTGGAGTTATAATCCTCTCCTGGTTTTTTATTCACACGTTTCTTTATTTTGCGCCTTTCTCTCCAATTTTTAAACCAACCCATTTTTCCTCCTCCAAATCTACAATTTAAGTCAGCACCATTGCCTTGAAAAAACCAAATATAAACGAAGGACGAAGTATTCCAAAGAATTTATCAGAAATCACAATTACCTCATTGGATGATAGGATTTCTGGAAATATTGGAT
>JAUXAU010000077.1 GCA_030619765.1 Thermoplasmatota archaeon | reverse complement strand
CTAGATAAAGTGGTGATGATTCCTAATAAGAAAATAGGCGATTATATCATTACTGTTGTACCAGAGCCAGATGCATCTCCCACTGATACATATTCTCTTTTTGTTTTCTTAGGCGGCATAACAATTGTTCTTGCTGAGGATATTTTAATTAGTGGTATCCCAAGTCAACCATATATAATTAGATCAACTGAGACCGAAATAATTCCTATATTACCAGCTGTTATCGACATCAACCCTGATACCTTAAATATAAACAGCTCGGGTAATTGGATTACCTGCTACATCGAACCCCCAGATGGTTACGATGTTACA
Source organism: Thermoplasmatota archaeon (assembly GCA_030619765.1). Taxonomy (GTDB): domain Archaea; phylum Thermoplasmatota; class E2; order DHVEG-1; family DHVEG-1; genus JAGLML01. The sequence goes on along the minus strand of JAUXAU010000077.1, from coordinate 14,940 downwards.
GACATCAATATTGGCACAATACTACTGAATGATGTCGTACTTGCAGAGACTTATCCCACAAACATCAGCGATTATGATAATGATAGCATACCCGACCTCATGGTGAAATTCGACAGACAAGCAGTACAAGACATTCTTGAACCTGGCGATAATGTGGCGATAACAGTATCAGGCAAGTTTTTTGATGAGACACTGTTCGAGGGCATAGATTACATCAGAGTGATATAGAAGAATAAATGTCATGAGATTGTAGGTTGAGTTTGGAAAGTTAGAGATAGTAATTTAAATCAAAAGTTTATTAGATTATTTTTAAAGGGGAGATAGTTCTAGGTGCTAAACAGCAGTATTCTCATAGAAAAAAACACCATGGCTGAAAAGCAGTGTAGTGTTTGTGGGCAGGTTTTGCCGATATTCGAGTTTCGTAAATACAAGAATCAATCCGGAAGCATCGGACATCGAGGTTCTTGTAGAGCCTGTGAGAAGGAACAGAATCGGGAAAGAGATCAGCGAAAGAAAGCACAATTGGGCATCAATAACATCCTAGTTGAGAAGAAATGCAGTGTTTGTAAACAAATTTTGCCGATAACCGAGTTCCGTAGATATGAACATCAATCAGGGGTTGGTTATCGAGGTTCTTGCAGAGAATGTGAGAAAGCACGAGAGCGAGAAAGACGTCATCAGAATAAAGCCCAGATAACAAATGATAATAATATAGAGGATAATTACCGATTCCTAAAATTCTATAAAAAAATAAAGAGTGGGGGTTGAGATATGGAAATAATTGTTTCTTTAATGGGACTCTTTAATTTGCTTTGATTTTACTTAAAGATATCTAATGAATTTTTTCTAATGCTTAATGTTAGTAACTACTTTTCTACCTTCTGCTGTTAAACAATAATCAACTGTTTTTTTAACCTGAGGAGGATATTTGAATTTGTAAATCAATCCACGAGACAACAAACGTTTAAACGATCTAGAAAAAGAAGCTCTGAAAGAATTTGTTTGAAAATCGTGTTTCCTTTTCTTTCTACCATCAAGATAATAATGCCTCAGTCGCCATCGTTCTTCTTCATTTGTTATCCCACGTTTATCTGCAATTTCGTCTGCCTCATTTAAAAGATTACGGCTGTCTCGCTTACCTAATCTTCTAGATAAGATAATAGATAAGTCTCTTTGTGTAATTGGTCTGTTTTCCTCTATGATTTTCAGCATTTCTTTTTGCATCTTTGAAAGTTTCTTTGTATTTTCCGACATTATCATAATCGTTAACCGTTTCTGTATTACATGGAGATATAAAAATGTTAACGTTTTTGTCTCTCCCATTATTAGTTTTTAATTTACTTTTTTATAAGATATATAAAGGATAAAATTAAGTTAAAAAGCCCCTCACCTGTTTTTTTTCTTCTGCGCCACAGAGAGTTTCGTGTATATCAACAGGTTTAAGGCATTATCTCTTTTATTCAACAGGAGAGAAAATAGGTATTTCCAACCTCGGTTGTTTTCTGATTATTCTTTTATTTGCTTATTATCATGTTACGATCTGCTTTTTGTTATCTCTTTGGCTATTCACATTTACGGTAAACGTTTTGCAGATTGGATCTTTTTCAACTTAAGTGTGGTTGTTTTTACTATTTTTTTGTAAATATTTATATACAACATCTTCTTATAGTAATAGTAATGACAAAGAAGTGCATAAGATGAATAATAAGTCTTTAACAAATTTTTTCAACTTTTATAACACTAAAGGATGTTACGAAACACTATTTAATCTAATATTTATTAATTCTAGAGACTCAATTACTATTAAGGATTGAGGAAGGCTGAAAAGAAATGGAACTTCATAGTATTAAAGAGGTATGTACCCCTAGAGATGATATCTTAATTGAAAAGCAATCTCTTGATAGATATGCTGCTAGTTTAAGTCAAGTTGTTGAAGGTTCAGCTCCTGCGATTTATGCTGATGCGGAAACGTTTTTTTTGCATACTTATCCTACTAATGGTTTAACTGTTACTGTTAAGGAAGTTTTCAAACGTCTTTCTGAGGTTGATATTGGTTCTCCTGTTATTAAGCTTGAGACAGGTCTTGGTGGTGGGAAAACTCATACCCTTATTGCGTTGTATCATATTGCAAAAAAAGCAGGAGATATTGATGCTGCAAAAGATCTTCTTAACGGTATTTCTATTCCAAAGGTTAAAGTTGCTTCAGTCGTTGGAACCTATTTATCTGTAGATGCTACAGAGGGAACTCGTCGTACGTTATGGGGTGAGATTGCTTATCAGTTGTTTGGTGAAAAAGGTTATGGAATTATTAAATCCGCTGATCAGAATATGCATAGTCCTGGGGAGAAGACGCTTATTGAATTGTTTGGTGATCAAAAGTGTTTGATCTTATTGGATGAAGTTGCAATCTATTTATTGAAAGCTAGTGGTGTAAGTGTAGGAAAAGCAACTCTTGCAGACATGACAATTGTGTTTTTACAGGAATTAACACAGGTAGCTAGCACTCTTGATAATGTAAGTGTTGTCATTACTAGTCTTGATAAGAACACTGTTTTTAAGGAACGGACACGAGAATTAGAATCTGCACTTGAGAAATCTGTAAGTGAAGTAAAAGCACGTCAGGCTGTTGCTGATGCAGATGAGGTGTTATCACGAATTGTCCGTAATCTTACACCAACGAAGGGGGAGGAGTTCTCATCAATTATTCATTTTCGATTGTTTGAGTCTATCGATGAGAAAAAGGCTGCGAAAGTTTGCGAAGCATATTATGAGGAGATGAAGAAGGAGGGGGTAAAAGAATATTTGCCCCAGTACGCCCGTGAACCTGCGTATTTGGATGCATTAAAAGCGTGTTATCCATTTCATCCAGAGTTTATTCAGTTATTGAAGACAAAGACAAGTTCGATTGTGCAGTTTAATAAAACTCGTGGTGTGTTGCGTTTGTTAGGTCAGATTCTCCATGAGGTTTGGAAAGGTGACGAGGATTTAATATTGATCGGATCTAGCACGATTGATTTTGGGAATCAGGAGTTTGTTGATGAGTTGGTAAAGCGTCTTGATAAGGATGAGTTTTTACCTGCTATTGATGGTGATTTATTTAACAAAGAGGGTAATGCGCGGGCATGGCTTGTTGATAAGGATTTTGGTGATTCATTGGGGACCCGGATTGCAACCACTGTGTTTTTACATAGTATAACCGGTATTGTTGGTGCAGATGTAAAACGAGGAATAAATGAGCCTGAGATTGCGTTAGCAGTATTTGAACCAGGTTTAGATTTAGAACGAGTGCATAAAGCAGTTCAGGTGCTTGAAGATACCAGTTTTTATCTGGTTAGACATGGGTCGATTTATGCATTTGATACAGAGCCGAATTTGAATAAAATTATTCATAAGTATATTCGTGATGTGGAGGGCAGTGCTACCGTTATTGAGGAGTTAGAGGATCGTATTCAGAAAATCTACGGTGGAAAGAAATATTTCCAACCCCGTGTATTTGTAAACCATCCTAGTAAGGTAGCTGATGATACAGAAAGTCCGAAACTGGTAGTTATGCATTTTAATGATTGTCAAGCTCATCGTCGGATGTCAAAGCCACCAGTTGAGGTGAGGGAGATCTATAATAAACAAGGATCGGTAGGTTCTCCTAGGGTGTTTAGTAATAATTTAGTGTTTTTATTGGTTGATGATCAAGAAATTGAAAAGATGATGGTAAGTGCAACGAGGTATTTAGCATTGAAACGGTTGATGAAGGATTATAGTCAAAGCGCTCCTGGTTTGATGAATATTACTAAGCGACAGGTTGAAGTTATTAAGGAGAAGTTGCAGAAATATGAGTTGTTTTTGAAAATTGCTGTAGTAGTTGCTTATCGTCATTTATTTGTGCCGACACATCAGGCATCTATTACTGATAGTAAACAGTATGAGAAGGGTGCAATGATGGAGAAGCCGATGCGTCAGATGACTATGGGGGTAACTGAATCTGAAGCAAAGAGTTATCATGATCAGAAGAAACAGCAGGATGAGGTAATTGTTGAATATTTACGGAGTAATAACAAGGGTCGAACACGTGATGATAGCCCGATTTCTCCTGATTATGTTCTTGATAGTATCTGGCCGAAGAATCGTGATGAAATGACAGGGGAGGAGTTTCGAAAGGAGTTTTATAAGAATCCCCAGGCTGATTTGATTTTCAGTAATGATTTAATTATGGCGTCCATGAAAAGTGGTATTAAGGAGAGTAAATGGTTTGCGTTAATGGAGGGAAATGTCTATGATAAAACGGATGTTAATGTGCCTGTCGGATTAACCTCGAATGTTTCTTTAGTATTAGTAAATAGTGAGAAAGGAAAGCAGGTGAAAAAAGAGTTCTTTTGTGAGAAATGCGGGAAGAAAAAAACAGAGTGTGTTTGTGAGATTCGTGAATCCGGTGAAGATGAAGGGCTTGAACCAAGTCCAGAAGTAGGTGGTCCTGAACGGAATACAATTGTGTCTGAGAATGCTAAGCTTGAGCGGATAGTTGTTTTGTTAGAAGCACAGTTGAAAGATGAAAAAATATCTGTTGTAGATCGTGTTGATTTTAAGATAGATAAACGAAGTGGATTAGTGCGTCTCGCAAATGCATTACCTCAGTTTCAAAATGCTGAATTAAGATTTAATCTACATGGGATTATTGATAAAGAGCATGAAGAAGGGAATTATTTTGAATTCTTTTATCGGGGTGACGTGAAAGGTTATACTGCAGCGAAATCAGCGGTTATAAATTACGAAGGCCGTGAAGAGTTTAATATATCTGGTTTGGTGCTAGAAGTGCGATTTAAGGAACCTTTATCTGCTGAAAAATTGCTTGAATTATTGGGTCAGAAAATTGCTATGTATACTCAAGAGTCATTATATGAAGTTAAGGTTTATAAGCATGAGTTGGAGGAAGAAAAGTGAAAAAGGTACATTTCTTCGAACTACGGGTGAAGTATTCAGATCAGAAAGGTTTGGAATGTCAGTTATTTGAAATGCCTCCACAGAATGGATCATCTAAACGGCAACATGCACAAATGTTAAGTAAGATTGATGAACAATATCTGAGTTTTGTAGATGGAGCAATTCATCAAATTTTAAAAAAGAATAATTACAAACCATCTATGCTAAATCCAAGAAGGAAAGCTCCATTTCAGTTGAAAGAGGAAGATGGTATTAAGTTGGATTTGATTTTTAAAGCGATTTCTGGGCTGAAGAAACGTAGTCGCGTTGAGGATATTATTCTTGGGATTACCCATATGGCTCGTGAAGAATCGTATTATTGGCATGGGCTATTGATTCGTGATGAAAATAATGGTCAAAGTAATGGTTTGAAGGCCTTAAGAATATTGTTAGGTGATGATTAATTTGGATAAGATTCCCAGAGATGAATATGGTAGACCAAGGGTTTTTCTTGAAGAAAAATGTCCTGTTCAAGAATTAAGTATAGAATGTCAACGTGAAAGAGGAGCATCGAGTGCACTACCTCCATTATATTTTCTTCACATATGGTGGGCTCGTCGACCTTTAACGATTAGTCGCACATCAATTATTGGATCTCTTTTACCAGCAAATTATGATGAAAAACATTTTTTAAGATTAATGGGAATAGTTGGCGATCCAATATCCGATAAGAAAAGGATTGATGAAGCTAATAAATCTGGGAAAAAATTAGATATTGGTTTTAAATATAAAAGAGGATTTCAAAACAATATATTGCCCTCAGATTTAATAAAAATGAGAGATGCCATTGATAAAACGTTTGAAAATAATAATATAACTATATTGGACTCTTTTGCAGGTGGAGGGAGCATCCCCTTTGAGTCTGTTCGAATGGGATTCTCTACTATAATAAATGAATTAAATCCAGTAGCATCTATAATCGAAAGAGCAACAATAGAGTATCCTTCTACTTTTGGTAAAGAACTAATTGAGGAGATTCTAAATTGCGGAAAAGAAATTGAAAAAAAAATCTTTCAAAGGCTAATTAATTGTTTTCCAAAAAAACCTAATGAAGAAATCTTTGCATATATATGGGTAAAATCAATAAAATGCCCAAATTGTGAATTGAAAATTCCATTAGCTCCAAATTTTTGGCTAGATAAGAAAAACAATATTGGATATTGTCCAACAATTCCAAAAATAAATGAAGAAAATGAATGTATTTTTAAAATTAATAAAAAATCAGGAGAATTTGATCCAGACAAAGGAACTATACAAAGAGGCTTAGCATCCTGCCCCCGTTGTTCAATAACTATAGAAAGTGAATATATTAAAAAAGAAGCAAGGATGGGGAAAATGGAACATCAATTAGCAGCTATTGGTTTTAAACTAAAAAATAAGAAGGGTCGTTTTTTTCGTCCTCCTGATAATAATGATTATATAGGTATTGATTTCGCAAATCAATTATTTAACCAAAATTCCTTGCATTGGGAAAGCATAAATCTAATTCCCAAAGAGAACTATCCAACTGATACAACAGAACAACGTCCTATCTCTTATGGAATGCCATTATGGTGCGATTTTTTTTCAAAAAGACAACTACTGGTCCATTTAATAACTCTTGAAGAAATATTAAATTATCCTTGGAAGAAAATAAAAGATGAAAAGAAAAGAGAAGCTTTGAGAGTATATATGCAATTTGCTTTTGATAAGGGTATTGATTATAATGTTAGTTTAAATACTTATCACCCAAGCAGAGTTGTAGTTGCTCATATTTTTTCAAAACATGATTTTGCTTTTACTTGGTCATATGCTGAAATTGATGGAGCAGGAAAATTATTTAGATTTGGATATGAACAAATAGCGGATGCATATAAAGGCATAGTAGAGTTACTAAAAAAGAATAACACAAAAAAATATTCTTTTTTAACGAAAGATGCAAGCAATCTTCCTTTGGAGGATAAATCAATTGATTTAATTTCAATTGATCCACCATACTATGATAATGTTATGTATGCTGAGTTATCAAATTATTTTTATGTTTGGATGAAAAGAGGTATTGGTGATTTATTTCCAGAATTATTCACTACGGACCTTACAGATAGTGATTCTGAAACTGTTGCAAATGCTGCAAAATTTAAAAATATTGGCAGAGGAAATGCAAAAAAGCTTGCTTATCAAGATTATGAAGCTAAAATGACGTCGGCTTTTAGTGAATGTTATAGATTATTACAAAACAATGGAGTTTTAACAATAATGTTTACTCATAAAAAAGTAGAGGCATGGGATACATTAGCAAAATCATTATTAAATACAGGTTTTGAAATAACTGCAGCATGGCCAATACATACAGAGAGTGAGCATTCACTTCATCAGGCAAAGAAAAATGCTGCATCATCAACAATTCTTTTGGTTTGTCGAAAACGTCCAGAAAATATTGAATCAGCATGGTGGGAAGATATTAAGGAGAATCTAGATAAACATGTTAAAGAAAAAGCAATTGAATTTGAAGATAAAGGACTTCGTGGCCAAGATACTTTCATTGCTTGTTTTGGACCCGCTTTACAAATTCTATCAAGGAACTGGCCGGTGAAAACAAAAGATGGTAAGGTCATTTCACCTCAAGAAGCACTTGACAGAGCACGAAGAGTCGTAGGAGACTGGTTTATCGAAAAAATAACTTTCGGGAAAGCAACAGAAATGGATAAAACAACACGATTCTACATCCTTGCTTGGCATATCTATAAAGCAAGAGAAGTGAAATTTGATGAAATAAATCGTTTAGCAATTTCTATAGGTGTTGATATTGATAAACTTAAACAATCGAAACTTCTTGAGAAGAAAGGTGAATATATTCGGTTCCTTAAACCGGTTGAACGATTCCGAGCACGAGCCTTAAAATCAGATGCAGAGAGTTACAAATGGGATATAGATTATGTCCATGCATCTATCCATTCATATGAAATAGGAAAGACAGTTGAGGTAAACAGATTCCATCAAAGAACAGGTGCTATAAAACGGGGAGGATACCTTGATTCCATTGCATATCTCTTAGATGTGTTACCAAAAACGGAGGAAGTAACTGAATACCACACATTACATAATTTAACAACGGCTAGTCTACAAAATGAAATCAAACAACGACGAGAAGAAAACTTTTCAAAAAACTCTTACAGTATTCATCAAGCATCTATTAAAGATTATAAATAAGAAATTAGAGGTAAGTTATGGGATTTAGAGATATCAAATACAAAACTATGTATATTTCAGGTGTCGATAATCTCGTCGAAGATTTCTATGTCCCAACTCTAAAAGAAAGTGTTCTTTACCGTCGACGAACCGGTTATTTCAACAGTCGAGCACTAGCTTTGGCTGCACGTGGTATCTCTGGATTATTAAAAAACAATGGGAAAATGCAACTTCTGTGCAGTGTTCAACTCGATCAAGCAGAACGAGAAGTCTACCAGGATCCAGAAGCTTACCTAAATAGACATGTGCAAAACGTTTTGGAAATGCTTGATAAACCATATGATGCCCTAGAAAAAACAAGACTTGCACTTCTTGCAGAACTACTTTATCGTCAAAAACTCGAAATTAAAATTGCAATCCCAGAAAAAGGCGGCATCTATCACGAAAAAGTTGGTATATTCACTGATAAAAATGAGGATGTCGTTGCATTCAGCGGAAGTGGTAACGAAACACCAGGTGGATGGTTTAAAAACACTGAATCATTCCATACCTATACCACCTATGAAGATATGCGACATATCAAACCAGAGATCGAAATCTTTGAAAGACTCTGGAACAGCAACCTCCCCGGAACTCATGTCTTTTCCTTACCAGAAGCAATTGAACGAAAAATCCTCTCATTTCGCGATTACTACAAAGATGGTATTGACGAACCAATTGATCCTATAGACTGGGGAATAATCACGGAACCTCATTGGCAATGGACACCACAACTTGCATACATCTTTGAAGCAAAACGACTATGGAATCATACAGATTTTGCATATGGTGAAACTGCAGTTAATCCCTATGAACACCAGGATCATATTGCTTCGACCGTGCTTCAAAACTGGCCACCAAGATACCTCCTCTGCGACGAAGTAGGACTTGGAAAAACAATTGAAGCAGGGCTCTGTATTAAAGGATTTATTGCCTCTGGAAGAGTTGACCGTCTTCTTATTCTTGTACCAAAAAGCGTGCTGAAACAATGGCAGCTTGAAATGAAAACCAAGTTCAACATTGACGTTTGGCGTCTGGATGGTGATTATGTCTATGCTCCTCAACCTGATCCAAACATTCCTGTAGAAAAAATACCTGTCGATCCCTATAATCCCTTTAGCACAAAACGATTTCTTTTAGTCAGCAGTCAGCTAGTGCGAAGTGAACAAAGACAAAAACAACTCTTAAAACTTGAATACGACCTTGTAGTATTAGACGAAGCTCATCATGCACGAGCACAGAGAGACAGTGGTGGGAGACGAACACCAAAAAAACTCCTCAACCTCATGGAAGACCTGAGATACAACACACAAGGACTTCTCATGCTAACAGCAACTCCCATCCAATTAAATCGCCTCGAACTATGGGACCTTCTCAATATTCTAGAAATGCCCGGTCTCTGGCAAGATGAACAAACCTTCGACCTTTTTTTTAAAAACATTAATTCGGACAGCCCTGATTGGAGGTTCCTCATCAATGTTGTCCAAAGCTCCCTCCAACGATGGGATCTTGACACTGAAGCACTCAAGGACATCAAGTCAGCCTATCCATCAATCGATGTGTATAGTATTGCAAATGCTGTAAAAACCAACAACTACACACTAGCAAGCCAATATAACAATCAGGAACAAGACACTCTTAAACAAATCCTATTCACACACACTCCTATACGAAAAATGGTTTTCCGAAACAGCAGAGAACTCTTAAAAGAATACAAACGCCAAGGGAAATTCAAAGGAGAAATTGCTGATCGAATAGCTGATAAACGAAAAATACACCTCCAAGGCACCTCAACTGATGCAACAAGTGAACAAGGTATTTATAACCGCATTGAAGACTACGTTAAACATTACTATTCACAATACTCAGCACTCAACAAAGGCCTTGGTTTTGTCATGGTTATTTATCGAAAACGTCTCACATCAAGTTTCAAAGCTGTGGAAAAAAGCCTTGAACGTAGAAAAGAAAAACTCCAACGAGCAATAGAGACAGGAGATATACGAGAAGTCTTCCCTAATATCGACGAAATCGATGAAGACGAAGAATATGAAACTCTTATTGAAGACTATGACGAATTCATTCCTCAAACCCTTTCAAAACGAAAAGACCTCTTTGAACTCTTCGAACGAGAACGTAAATACATCAACGACTTCCTCAACGACCTCTCCCATCTCACCACTGACACCAAAGTTATGGAGCTAAAAAAACTCCTTGACCAAAAACTCACCAGCGGAAGCTATCAGGTAATCATTTTCTCACAATACAAAGACACTGTTGAATTCCTTCTCGAGTATTTCCGAGATATCTATGCAAACAAGATTGGTTCATATTCTGGAGACGGTGGCAAATATTGGGATGGAACCTCATGGCAACTTTGTTCCAAACAAGAGATTCAAGAACGATTCGCTGATAAAAACAACCCCCTTTCGATTCTCTTCTGTACTGATGCTGCAAGTGAAGGATTAAACCTTCAAACCTGCAATGTCCTCATTAATTATGACATCCCTTGGAATCCCATGCGCATAGAACAACGAATAGGTAGAGTCGACCGAATTGGCCAAAAAAATCCCAATGTCTACATCTATACCATCTTTTATGAAAACAGCGTTGAAGAACGCGTCTACAACGTTTGTGAAGAAAGAATCAGAGAGTGTAAAACAACACTCGGAAACTTACAACCAATCCTCGAACCAGCAAGAAAAACCATGCAAGAGGCTGCTCTAGCACCAACAAAAGAAGAAAGTGACCGCATCATAAAAGATTTTGAAAAAACATATGATTACAAAACAGTAGCGCAAAAAAATGAAGAAATAAACATAAAAAAATTTGTCAATTGTTATAGTCCACGTCTTCCCTCGCTTTCAACAAAAGTACCCTTTAATTATCAATCTCTTATTGAAATCATGACACCATTTTTAGAAAATCATGGATGGACACAAGATGAAGAGTACTTCATAAAAAATAATATTACCATCACCTTCAACCCTTTTGTCATAGACACAAAAAGTCGACCTGCAAAACTTGTCACACCCACATCAAACCTTCCTGAACTATTTAAAAATCTACCACCAATGCCTGAACAATTCAATACACCAAAACCCGTATATCGAGTTATGGCAAAAGGATATACAGGATATACGATTAAATCTAATAACTCATTTTATCTGATATCTAAATTAAATGAATTTTCAAACCCTACTGGAGAATCATATACATCACTAGATTCACTAACCAAAGCACTTCATGGAAAGCTGCTTCAAAGGAGAAAAGATATTATCAAAGAAAACCTAAAAACATGGAATTTTAGAAAACAAAGTTGGGAATATAAAGTCAGAATTTATCTTGAAAAAATTGCCTACTTCCGATGGAAAGAAATTACTAAAGGTGGAGGGATTGAAGCATATAGTAAAGACATACTCTCAAAAGACTGGCATCAATACATCACAAAAAGCGACCGAATAACTCTCAAAAACTTCACCGATTTTATTCAATATCAACCTGATTTTGATGATTTTATAAAAAGAGGGAGAAAGCGAGGTTTTAGAAAAAGTCCTAGAGACCACCGTATTGAAATACAATATCTAAATGAGTTAAAACGAATTAATGAAAAAATTGAAACATATCAAAAAGAAGAAAAATCCCTAATATAATAGAATTAATGAGAAAGAAACCATATAGGTGCAACCAATTCAGAATAATCCAAACATCTCTTTATATTCAGGTTTTAATTCCTTAAATGACTCGAATAACGCAGATGCAAATGCTTCAGCAAATGCCTCCTCACCTGAAAGTAAAGGATGAGTCATAGTATGCTTATCAACAAGACATCTTTCCAGTCTGTTCCATGCATATTCTTCAAGACTACCATCTCGAGGCAAATACTTAAGACGTGTTGCCCAATAAAATAGGTAATGACCAAACTCATGAAAAATATTAGCCTCTAACCAATCATAATCATCTTCACCCCCAACGTGTTCCTGAAATCCAAAACCCAACAAATCAGGAGCTTGAAAGTATGAGTCCATAGCTTCTCCCATTGTCCAATGTGGTCGAGGAACCTCATAAATTTCGCACAAAAAAGTAATTATTTTGTCAATATCAAGACTACTGTTATTACCAAATGCCACATCTACATTTTTCTTTTTATCCATGTCAACACTTATCATTTATATTATAACTATCTTTTTTTACCTCTTCTATGTTGTTAACCAATTTTTTCAGATCATCAAAATGATTTCTTATGAGATCCTTCATGTTTTCAAAGGGGCTGTATTCTATGATTTTAATGATTTTCTTGTTTCTTATACTCTCTTTTGTTGTTCTCTTGTTTTCGCGTTGTTGTGTAAAAAAAGCGTTTAATTCTTTTACCTTGTAAATCACAGTATCATATGGTTTTGTTTCGAATTTGAATTTTATCGTCTTTCTGTCGTACTCTACTATGTCTAATGCAGATAGTGGTATATAGAGAATAACTCTCCCTTTTTTAGAATCAAAAGCACCCTTATAAGACCTGTAGAATGCACAGTTTAAAGAAAAATCCTCTTTAATCTTACGTTTAAGCTCAATATCGATGGTTACCTCGTGGTTAATGTTGTGATACCCACCAGGACTATCAACAAACCATCCAAAACTATGCTTTATGCCATCCTTGTCAAATAACCGGATCTCGTTAACCTCTTTAAGTCCGTTATCGGTTACGTTATCGGTTAATAAAGAATGTGATTCATATGTTTTATCATATTTTCCTAATATTACGTTTTCCATATTTGGTTACCTCTTTTATCAAATTATATATATTCTTATGAATTTATAAATGTTTCTATAGATATCTGTTTCTTTTTTTCTCCTGCAACATAGGGAGTTTCGTGCATACTAACAGGTTTAAGGCATTATCCCTTTCTATTTAACAGGAGAGAAATAGGATGTTTTAACCTCGGTTGTTTTCTTTCATAATGTTAAGTTATACCATGTCAAACTTACATTAAAACGATTAATATAACTGTCATAATGTAAGGTTTCATTTCATTTCCCTTTGATCTTCATCTTAATTATTTCTTCATATGCTCCCACAATTTCATATCCTACATATTTCCGGTCCAATTCCATTGCCGCTTTCAATGTCGTTCCTGACCCTGCAAATGGGTCCAACACTACATCTCCCACAAAAGTAAACAATTTTATACAACGCCTTGCTATCTTGATTGGCATTATCGCACAATGCTTTCCATATGCCCTATCCCTCTGATTTGGGACTGGTATATACCATATTTGTTTAGTGCATTCGGTCCACTCTTTCCGACTTAATTTACTTTTTTCTTTTATCCATTTCGGAATTTCCCTTTTTGAACCTCCTTTTTTTACATAGACTGTAACGAATTCAGTTGTATTTTGTGCGTAAAAATTTGGTGGATACGGATAACTGCCAAACATCAATTTTTTTGATGGATTTGTTCTGCTCCAAAAATATACATCATATAGGAATAAACCTGTATCCTTTAATACACTCTGTGCGATGTCTGAATCGATGTTATAAATATGTCGATTATGATGTGTCGCCAATATCTTTTTTGATATCGGCATCAGCGGTGTATTGATAATTAATTTCCCATTTGGTACAAGAACTCGCTCGCATTCTTTCCATACTTCTACCATTGCATCAATATATTTATCATAATCTTCCATATCGCCGATCTGTCCGGGAATTTTATTTGTTATTTTTTTATCTTGACGTCCGTCCTTTGAGTAATCTTTAATGTTAAAATATGGTGGAGACGTTAACACCAGATGGACTGAAGCATCGGGAATTTCCTTCATATTTTTAGCATCTTTATAGTACACCTGATTATACCGAATTGGTTTGTCGTTTGGTTTTAATCTTCTTTCTTCCATAAATTTCGAAATGGGAATGTTGGTACTATTATATCTTTATTGTCTTCTTCTTGTTCTACTACTATTTAGCTCTTCTCTTCTTCTTCTACAAAATTGCAATAACTTAGATAAAAAACGAGATGTCTTTAAACTTATTTTTTTCTTCGATCTGTCTTTTTTACATATTTTTCGTAAAACTTGATTTTCAATAGTTTTACAATAAACCCTTTCTTTTAATTTTATTCTCGACTCGTCGTTTTTTTGCATTTTTTCAAAAAAATTTTTTTGTTTTTTTTTTGCATTTTTTAAATTTTTTTATGTTATTATATAAATTTAAATAATTTTTGATGTTTTTACTATCTTCTCCTATGCTTTTGTGTTTTAAATGCATATAAGATGAGTTGTATGCATAACAAAATTTCGCATAATTGCTGTTATGTGAAGACAAAAAATGTATTAAAAAAACGATTTTTTGCAATTTTTCAAAAAACAAAAAAAAATTTGATTCAAAAAAATTAAAAAAATTTGCCGCGGGCCTTTTTCCTATCTTTTTCTCTTTTTTATTCTCTTTCTAATATAGAATTACTTTTGGCTCACAGAAACGGTGCTATAACGTTAAAACTCAGTGTTGCGAAGGGCATTAATCCTGTAGTGGTTAAAATGCTTTATAGTGCGTTTCTCGTAGTATTTCAATGAAAATAGTGTTTGTTGGTCGAAAAGTAAAGGTTTTTGATTGAAAAAAAGGGTTTTGAGGGTTTTTGAGATAATACCGGGGAAATAAAATGAAAAGAAAATTGCAATGCTTATTATTTATGCTGTGAGATTGAAATTTAAAATGTTGCCTTAATTTTTATCGGTTTGGGCGAAAAGTAAGGAGTCTGTGTAAAAAGT
>JAUXAU010000110.1 GCA_030619765.1 Thermoplasmatota archaeon | reverse complement strand
ATTCTTCGCCCCTCTTTCGCCTAGTTGTATTAATCAATGTATTCAATACCTGTTTAACAACTTCTGAATTATTTTTTTGAGGGGTTATAAAATCATTAGAATACATGTCCCGTCTTCTCCTCTCTAATAAGTTATACTGTTTCTGATTCTATATAAATAGATTGTGTCAAAATGGGCTTTGTGTAAAAGTCGAAAAAATGCCTGACTTTTTACACAAGTGGTTCTTAATCATCATTTCCCTGTGTTGCAGTAATGCTTGGATTACCTGTATTTCACTTGGTCTGTCACTATTTTCCATTCAATTCCATCTCCACCATCTTCATCAATGCAGGACATTTTTGAATTGATTTGAGGAATTTGGTTCTTTTGAGGTTTTTGAAGTGCTTATCTATTTTCTCGGAGTTTTGCATAATTATATACATAATTTCAAATGTTTTATCCATTTTATCTCTATTCTCCTGATTTCACTATGATGAAAGACAAGAAGACAAATCCTTTCTGTTCTCGGGTATCAGAAAAACCGATGGATATTGTAGCATTAACCATTATAGTTATTGAACCAAATCCGAGGATGAAATCAGAGCTTACAGATGCTTCTCCATCTATGGGGATACTATCAATGGTACCGGTGGTTTCACGACCGAGCAAAATAAACCCGCCATCCAGGGTGATACTCCAGTTGACATTGGTTGCATCTGCCCCGCCGAGGTTTTCAATCACCGTGCTCACCTTGAACAATCCACCCTTGATCGGTTGGATTTCCAGCAGTGCCCCTTCGATAATTGTTATGCTGTGCAGCTCTGACCAGTGACTTTTAATGCCATACGTGTCTTCCGCTCTCGCCCTTACAGAATAGGTACCAGGTTCACCCCACGTATGACTAACTGTTATCTCCTCACCAGATGGATAAGGACCAATCCACCCGCTTGTGTTCCCGTCACCCCAGTCAACATAGTACCTGACGTTATCGCCTTCAGGATCAGTTGTTCTTATACCAAACTCATAGTTATGGTCAATGAGGCCCTCTGTTGGACCATCAATAGTTGGAGGATCTGGTGGACGAGAAGGGTCTTCAAAACAGTAAACATTATTGCTGAGTCCACCGCCCATATATATTCTCCCATAGGCAACAGCAGGAGAAGACCATATGGAATTTTGAATGCCTGCACCTACGGGGTAATCCCATATAAATTCCCCAGTGTAGGCATCCAAACATAACAACATCCCATTCCCCCATACACCCACGTAGAGTTTCCCATCAGCGACAGCAGGAGCGGAAGGCAACATGTTGCCACCTGTTGTATAGCTCCATACAAGATCTCCTGTTTCTGCATCTAAACAGTATACCATATTATCCTCAAATGAGGTGAAATAGACCTGATTGTAGGCAACAGTAGGAGAACATTTTATGGGGGAGCCTGCTGTATAGCTCCATACAAAATCTCCTGTATCTGCATCTAAACAGTATAGTTTGTTATCATACGAACCGAAATAGACTTTGTGATCGAAGACAGCAGGGGAAGACATCACTATGTTACCTGCATTAAAATCCCAAAGTATGCTCCCGGTATCAGCATCAAAACAGTACACCTTATTGTCTGCTGAGCCGATATAGACCTTGCCATTGTATACAGCAGGAGAAGATATATCGAAATATCCCAGGGGGTAGTCCCAGAATTCGATGCCTGTGTCTGCATCCAAACAATAAAGAGATGCATTTTGACCTGATCCTGGTCCCCCTCCCCCCCGAGCATGTGCAAAGTAAACCTTACCGTCAACAACCGCTGGAGAAGGAGACGAAAATCCATAATTATTCTTCAAAAACGTCCATATCAAGCCACCCGAATCGGCATCAAAACAATAAAAATAATCATGATCACTACCTATGTAGACTTTTCCATCATATACAGCGGGAGAACAACTACTTAAAGCCTCAATATAGTAACTCCAGAGTTTCTGACCTGTCTCAGCGTCCAGACAATAGAAGTTTTCATCGTTTGAACCGATATAAACCTTCCCATTTACAACAGCAGGAGACGAAGTTACCATCCAACCAGTTGTATAAGTCCATTTTATCGTGTTTGTTTGAGGTGCTGTAGATGTCGAATACCCGGTGTTCTCTAGGTCATGCAGAAACATCGGCCACTCATCATCAACTCTTGAGGTAGCACCATATTGTGGTTCAGATCCTACTTGGGTTTGATTTTCTATTACAATATTTTCATTATTATTCACAGTCCCTGCTACTGGTAAAACAGTAGATGCTATCAACAGCATACATACAAAAATGCCTATTGCTTTCTTTTTTATTTTTTGCATTCATAATCACCTGTACTATATAATATTGATAGTATATTATAAATTAACGGTATAATATCTTTTTCTATGATTTTAGTTTAATGGTCAAATGCGAAGTTAAGGGCAACGTCTAAGCACCGACTTTTTACACAGATGGCACTTTATACACAAAGCAGTCAAAATGTCAAAATGAAAATATATCCTTACTCCCCTACTTTTACCCCTTAACATTGGGAGTTATGGTTGAAAACCGATATAATGAGGCATTATGTTATATGGTTATTATCTATTTTTGAATTTTAAAACTTGCAAGAACATTTTTTGCTTTTTCCATTGCATCTTTTGGTTTCAGTCCATCTCTTTGATATTCAAAATATAGGTCTCGGAGTAGTTTTTTATATTCATCTGTTATTTTCAGTTTCTTATAAGCACTAGCAAAGGATACTATTTCTTTTACCCATTCTGGATCGTCTCCTTTTTTGCCAAGTAAAACTTTCTCCCTTGTTTTCACATGTTATACTTTATTACTAATGTTATATATAATTATCGTGGTAAAATGTCAAAAAATAAATCTTACAATCATTCTTCTTCATTGAACATAAAAGTTGTAAAAAACATAAAATATTTCAAACATAATAGTATTACATTAAATGATAACCCTTTTTGTGGAAGGGAGATTGTAGAGTTGTTATCACACATTGGGAGAATTAAGATTTGTGAGGAGAAGGATGGAACGGATATATGTCTCTCTCAATACTCTACAACCCCCATTAAAACCAATATGAACAATAGTATAAACTTTGCGTAAGTATCTTAAACATTTTGGATTTCATTTTTTTACCACCAAATATACCACCTGTTTAATCACCACCCTTTGTTCAACACTGTGTTTTTACCACCCGACACCCGCCAATTCAACAGAGCACTTTTTCAACAGGTTTATATATCAAATGAGCAAATTAGAATTCCACATTATAGATTGTTATAGAGTTATTATAAGGAGAGATTAGAAACGTCAACGTTTAGCTGCAGAATAACTACCAAAGCACGACTGTTTTGAAGGTGTTTGTGCATACAATATCCATTGGATGCACTACTCCTGTTGGAATGAAACTAAATTAGCAATTTTTTACAAACCATAATATTAAAATACGGTATTATTGATGTATCATTGAGAATATCATATGGTAAAGTTGCAGGAATATAAGAATCAATATTTCGTTACGATCCCACGTGAAATCGTTGAAAAGAAAAAATGGACGAAAGGGCAGAAGCTGATCGTCAACTTCAACGAACGAGGCAATGTGGAGATAATGGATACGTCTTAACAGGAGATCCAGTAATTAGTATCACGTTTATAGAAAATAAACCAATAAGGAGTAAAGATGAGTAGAATTGATGAATATTTCTCTGGAACAGATGAATTGGTAAAAAGTCTGGAGAAGAAAGAAATCAGTCTGTCAGAGTTTGAAACAAAAAGCAGGAAATTGACAAAGGAAAAGTTAGGGGATTTAACATCTGCTGAAGAAGATACGTTATTGGATAGATTGATTTTACGAACAGATGCGTGGAATATCGTTAAAAATAATGTAGCGAGTAGAGGAGGGCATTGTTGAAAGAGCCTTTTTCTTTCCATTTTTCACCTCCTAATTTATATTTAGAAATTTCTAGTATTTAAATTCTATTATTTTTGTAGAATAAATTTTACATGTGGCAATAACTATATCTCTATCTAAAATGCGACAAAATCAGAATCATCAATGGCTAAAAAAGTATACCAACCCTGATTTTCCACCACTGATTTGCCACCACCATATTATACAGAACCTAACGAGGATAATATAAATAATGAAATACATTTTTACATTGTGATTAAAAAAGTAAAAAAAGTTTACCATTGTCCTTATTGTTGGGCTAAGAATAAAATAAAAATTGAGGGCGATTACAAAATTATTAGGTACCATCCTCCAGATTTTCAAGTTGAACAGTATAATCTTCCTCTAGTATTTTGGGACATAAAATTTCCCGAGGATATACGTGAGTTTTCTTCTCGATGTAATAAGTGTGGCCGAGACATACATGTAGAATTATGGCCTTATTCAATAGGAGATAAAAGAAACAGTAAAAATGTTAATTATTATTTAAAATTAGGTTTGGGAAAAACAAATAAAATTGATCATGAGTTTTTTTTAGAAAGCATATTAACTCGGTTTTGTAAATCTTTAAGAGTAAATTATGTGATAGGCTCTTTCTTCTTTATGTTGACCCTTGCTCTAATATGGATTATTCCATTGACAATAACTGGCGGGTTGTCTAGGGTAATAAATGATTATGGATTCTTAGTTATATTTATTATGTCTTTCCTTATGTTAATATTGTTAAAACGACATTCTGATATACTGAGAAAGTATTTGGATTGTAGAAATTTACCAATTTTACTACATGAAAATTATTTAAAAAGCAATTGGTGCACGACACTAGAGGAAATGTCTTTTAAAGGAAATGTATTGGGACATCCTTATAGTTTGATAAAAGCACCCACGTTTTGCGGTCTCGTTGCAGTTCTTTTCTATATTTTATGGAGAATAACAATTTTTATTAATACAAATAATTTTGATGCTTTTTTGGAACTTACAACTACTTATTACTCCTTTCATATAAGTTTTATTTCGTTTTTATTTGGTATTCCATTTTGGACTATGCTTTTGTTAATAATAGGAAATGTTATTTGGCTTTTTCTGGCAACTGCTTCTTTAACAGGATTAATAGGTAGATTTATGCCATTAAATATTAATGTTATAAAGGAGCTTGGTGGAGTTGAAATTTTTGGAAAAATCCTTCTCTCCTCATCATATCCAATGGCTACGATAGGAGTATGTCTTCCAATAATGTTAGTAGTTGGCCTTGGTTTTGGAACACTGGTTTTTTTATTGGGTTTATTTTTAATTTTTCTTTTTATGTTGATGATGGGTATAGGGTTTTTTTATCCCTTAATTCCAATTCATAAAAAAATAAAAAAAATAAAAGAAAATGAAATGGAAAAAATCTCAAATAGACTCGATGTAGCCTATTCAAAAATTAAAGAGGATTATAGAAAAATTCCAGAAAAAGAATTATTAAGCAATCATCTTTTGATTAGTTATTATAATAGAATACTTAATTTATCAGAGTGGCCATTTAAAATAAATACTTTAATAAAAATTTTTTCAGCAATAATAATTCCCCTATTATCTTTTTTCTTGAATTTTATATTTTTTTCAGGTTTCTAGAACAGTTTCGATTACTACAAAGACTATTATCTTTTTTTCTTTCTATGATAGAGTCAAATAGTTTCTGCCCAGGAAAAAACCAGACTTTAGGTGTAAATTTTTGAATAAAAGTGCAAAAACACGAATAAAAATGCAAAACCGTGTATAGGGGTTAAAATTCACAACTTGTTTTTAAATCCCTTTTTATCCTACCAAAATCTACATACACTACTACGAATAGTAAATATTTTAACTACATTTTTCTATCCATCTTTATGGATATGAATAAAGGAGGAAGGTGATATGAGTAAAGCCAAGGGCAGAAAAGATATATCTCCAGGAAAGAAACCTGGGCCTTTAACAAAGAAGGAAAGAAAGGAACGTAAGAGGAAGAGAAAAGAAAAACATGTCTTGCGATGAATGAATGCGGATACTGTACTAGAATGGTTAAAATGGTTATCAAGAAACTTATACCTTTTAATCCTACCACAAAAAAGGATTGGGTTTTTAAAGCAGTAGCTGTTTATGAAATTGTAGTGTGAGGGGTTTAGAAAGAATGCCAAAGAAAAGAAAGACTGTAAAAAGGAAGAAAAAATAGATCACTGAATTGATGATTTATAGTATACATACGAACGGTCATTTTGGATTAGCTTTAGCTTTCACAGGGAAAAACATAGGTTATAGTAAATATTGTAGATATGAAATCAATCTAAAATCCTATATTTTTCTTGTACCCCTTGAACCCACGCAAAACCCCCTACAAATGAATTTTTGTACAAAGCCGTTTCAGTCAAATACAAAAGTGCCTTCAGGGGATGTGTGACAGAAGGTTCGCAAATATCTTGATTAAGAAAATTATGAATGTAATACTTTGATTAATTCACCAAAAACAGATTTTCTGGAGAATTCAGTGTTTGCAAATTGCAATGCATTTCTTTCAAGCAGGGCTCGAGCTTTCTCATCCTTAAGTAACTCAATGACATTCTTAGCGAATTTTTTTAGGTTGTCTTCCAAAATAAAGTCCCTTCCTGCACCTTCTTCAATGCCATCTGCGCCTAATGATGTTGTTACTAAGGCTTTTCCATAAGACAAAGCTTCGACTGTTTTTATTTTCAGACCTGTGCCTATTAAGGTAGGATTGACAACAACCTTGGCTTCATTATATGCTTTTTCAGTATTCTTGACAAATCCTTTTTTCTTAACACCTGCAATATTATCAGGAAGCTTATCAGCTAATCTACCATATACATGCAATTCTGCTTTCGGGCACGCCTCTAAGATTAATGGCCAAGCCTTTTCTATGAATTGACTTATGCTATATCTGTTTGATGGATTGTCTGAGCCGATGATCATAATAATGTCGTTAAGATTCTTAGATT
>JAUXAU010000032.1 GCA_030619765.1 Thermoplasmatota archaeon | reverse complement strand
ATTATCAGTCAGTCCATAATAAAACCAGGCCTTTACAGGAATAGTCCCAAGAGCTATAGCATTGAGTTTAGCGGAAGTACTAGTTATATCCGTAACCTCAAGGGCTTTTACCTCTACCGTTCCAGTGTCTACATTTCCGCTTATATTTGGTATAACACTCGCTCCAACAAACAATAAAATAATTACTACAATTAATCCTTTCTTCAACAGTCTATCTTTGTTCATCTTATCAACTCTTTTTCGTTGCTATATAAAAATGATATATATAAAGGTTTATAAAAATAAAAAAAGTAGTTTTGTTCTAAAAATAAAGGGAAATATGGAAGACCACTAAAATCCGAGCGAAATGGCATATATAGTGGTTGTATTCTTGTTAAACATAGTGATGGCGTATAGTAAAAATAAAAGTGGAGAATATTGTAGCATCTACATCTTTTGCAGATAACTTGGATCTGAACATGATAATGCACTCAGTGAAAGGAGCTGAATACGAACCTGAACAATTTCCAGGATTGGTTTATAAGTCAAGCGACCCGAAGACTGCTATGCTTCTTTTTAGAAGTGGCAAAGGGAATTGTACTGGAGCGAAAAACATTGAAGATATTCATAAAACCGTTGATACTATAGCAGATATATTGAGAAATTTAGGCGTGGATGTCTATAAGAATATCAAGATAGTCGTTCAAAATATCGTAGCTGTGGGTGACTTAGAAGGAGAACTTGATCTCACCGAGACAGCTATGGCACTTGGTATGGAAAATATAGAGTATGAACCCGAGCAGTTCCCTGGGATGGTTTATCGCATGAAAGAACCGCATGTAGTTATATTGATTTTTAGCACCGGAAAAATCGTGTGTACTGGAGGAAGGAACGTTGAGGATGTATCGAAAGCCGTGGAGAAATTGTCAAAAGAACTTAATTCGTTGGGGCTTCTTCATTAGATGGTCCTATGCACACTGGTACGATGAATAAAAAAACTCAGTCAAGAGTGGATAACCTTGAAGAGTATTCTATAATAAATAAAAGATATTGGTACACAGCCAAAATACCAAGAAGATGTACTGCCTGTAAGGAAAGAATCAAAATTGGCATGGCTTATTTTATATTACCTGGTACCGGTGTCCTTTGCTCTGATTGTGGGCAAGAGCATTTAAAGAAAAAGAAAAGAGAATTGATAGGCTTTGACTAGTGGTTTTAGGTTCCAGAAAAACTTTATCGGAATCTGTGCCAAGAGCGGTTTCTTATTGCATTATAGATATAATTAAGCAGGTCGTATTCAAAGAGATATTCTGTTGGGTTCCATCCCGCCATATGTGGTATGTCACTGTCGTTATCCACGTCACTAGATAAAACAAGCCAAATCTTAGCACCATATAGAAAGTTTTCATCGAATTCACGTGGAAGATCACTAGTATTTACAGAACCCTTGATATGGATATTGCCGTTTTCATTTGTGGTGGCATTTCCTAAACAAATCAAGTTATTTCCTGGCCAGGGATCAGGGTAATAAATCAACGTGTAATTCTCACTTGGTTCTAGTCTACGTCCGTTGAATATAAAGTCAAATTCAGGTCCTTCAAGAATATATTTCATCCTACCCCAGGAACCGTTTCTGACAACCTCCCATGTATCTGGATCTTTCTCAACGAGAAATAGATGTGCAATATGAGAGTTTCCCGCTTGCCCATTACGCCCTTTGGCTACAGGTCCTCTCCCGTTAGATTGCTTAGCTATTACTGTTCCTGTGAGTATACATGACATCAGCAGAACACCTATCAAGATTAATGCCCACATTTTTGTTTTCATCTTATCACTAATAGGTAGTGTTTACTTTTAAGTTTATAACACTTTCCTGAAAAAATTACGTTTTGACATTTTAGCACAATACGGTGTTACCGAGGTAACCCTTCGAAACAGGTACAAAGAACTGATGAGAAAACTCGATATAGAAATTACCTTGTAGACCTATCGTTGCTATCTATTTACCTTTTTTTTAATTAAGTATATTTCCATTGTAGATACATTAGATGTTCTACCTTCTTCATTGGTAACGCTCTCAGTACCAATTTTTATCTCTTTTACTTTTGCTTCTGTAACAAACCTGTTCCTTACAATTTCTGCTGTATCCACTGCTCTACTTATGGCT
The DNA here is from genome assembly GCA_030619765.1 of Thermoplasmatota archaeon. GTDB lineage: Archaea > Thermoplasmatota > E2 > DHVEG-1 > DHVEG-1 > JAGLML01. The sequence continues at coordinate 33,308 of JAUXAU010000032.1, read as the reverse complement.
CTGCCTCTAGCTTTTATTACAACCTCATCCGAGTCATCAGTGCTAAATCGTGTTATCACTGCAAGCACATAACTCATTGGCGGTTTACTTCCAACATATACTACGTTTTCATCCGTTCTTTCTTCTGTTCTTTCTTCTGCCATAAATTTTTTCCTCCATTGCTTTTTTTACATAGTTTTTTGATTCATCACGTGGCAATACCCGGAATTTCTCCCTTGCATCGATAACTGCTATCTCAACCGCGTCAGGATTCAATCTCCCTTCATTACCCTTATGAATAGCCTTTATACCCATATCGATAGCCTCTGCTAACATCATATCCTCTTTATAGTTTTCTTCGAAATACACCATAGCACCACTACGGCCTTCTCCCTCGCTGTCTACCTTGTATTCTATAAAAGCACCAGATGGATCGGTAGCAAACAAATGCGATCCTGTCTCGTCAACACCTGCAATAAGGAGGCTAGTGCCAAAAGGCCTCACCCAACCATACTGGGTGTACGCATGCTTGAAAGCACAGATACGCTTCACGAGAGTTATAACCGGTATCTTTTCATCATAGGTTACCTCATTTATCTGCGCATCCATACGAGCTCTGTCCACTATGACCCGTGCATCAGCAACAAGACCAGACGTAGCACAACCAATGCATTCATCTATCCGAAAGATCTTCTCAATAGAAATAGGTTCTATCAAACGAGAAATAATTCGTTTATCCACAATTAATACCACACCATCTTTAAATTTCACTCCAACTGTAGTGGTTCCTCTTTTTACCGACTCCCGAGCATATTCCACCTGAAACAATCTCCCATCAGGAGAAAATATAGTAATAGCTCCATCGTACGCCATTTTAAATGGTTCCATTATCAAATCCTCTTTAGCGACTCTGAACTCTTATCCGTTGTCTTCCTGAATACAACCTAATATATTATATTTTCTCCATAATGAACAGCAGCTGTTCATTATCTTATGCCCTCCTTATGAAATCGACATTTTACCCGTACTTAAACTTTACCTGTTTTCGTAACAGTAGTGGCCTAATAATCACATCCTGTACCAACATAAGAATACTCACAGAAAGTTCAAAAGATAAACTCACTCCTGCAGGAGTAAGTTTCTATGTATGTAAAAATTACCGACGCGTCGGTAACTTATGCCCATGGGCATAACTTTTCATGTATGACAAAATTATCGATGCGTCGATAAGTTTCTATGTATGTCAAAATTATGGATGCATTCATAACTTTTCATTTAGCAACTATCCCTTTTTTAGTAGAGAAAAAGAGGGAAAATATAGGAAAAATGGCTTAGGAAGCCAAAAAAAGAAGAGAGATGGTTCAGGACCAAAAGAAAATATATATATGAATAGAGAAAGAGAGAAAATATATGTTTTAACTATGGTGTAAAATGGAACCGGTTCTTAATATATAGATCTAGATCCTTAAAAACCAAATTTTTAAAGTTCTTTAGATTTTTGGTAGTTAATCAAACTGTCTCATCTATCAAGCCTATCGTCATTTGCGTCAATTAACGCAATTGGTGTATCTATATATTTCTCACTGATAGTATATATTTTCTACCTGCTTTTCTGTTTCCCCAACATTGGGGAAACAAAAACTGGTTTTTTTTTCTGCTGTTCCTTTGCCTGCTCCTATATTTTCTCTGACAGATTAAAGGTATTTGTAAAATTACAAAAACATTTAATTATCGTAAATGAAAATAAAACACCTATTCCTTTTTTTTATTATTCACTGTAGAAAAAGAGAGAAACTATGTTTTAACTATGGTGTAACCATCCTTATGAAAGGTATAACCATCTTTACGAGGTAAGTCATACGTAACATTCAAATGTAATGTATAACCATCCTTATGAAAGGTATAACCATCCTTATAACATATATTACAAAGGTTATAACATTGATTACAACATAGGTTCAAGACGATGTTCAAACATATGGTATAACCTATGTTACGAAGGTTATAACAACGGTTATAATCCATGTTACCTAGATTATAATATTGGATACAACCTAGATTATGGTCCTGGTTTAATGCTGGATTATAATCCAGGTTATCTATATTATAATATAGAACATAACATAGATTAGTGTAATTGAGAGAAAATATGGTTTTTTATGGTTTTGGCTCAAAATTAGTCATTTTAGTAATTTTCAGAAATTTCGGATTTTTACTCAAAATCACTCATTTGTGTAATTTCAGTAATTTTACTGTTTTTACACAATTTGCTTAAAATAACACTAATTGTCTTTTTTGTTACCCCCGAAAATATGTTTTAACTAATGGCGACGTTCTTAATATATAGATCTAGATCCTTAAAAAATTGAATTTTTAAAGTTCTTTAGATTTTCAATTGTATGTGAATGATACTCTAATATCTATATATTTCTCGCTTCTTGAACCACAAACACAGTTTGACAAAGCACGGTTTCTCCATGAGAATATAAAAGAGGATATTCTCACATTTATTGATAATTGTGAGTTTTCTTCTCCGTCTGGAATGTAACCGGTTACATTTTTAAATTGGAGAGATTTCTCTCCATTTTCTATATTTTCTCTACCGAAATTATGAAAAACTTTAATACTAAAGAAATTCATAATTCTTTTCATCTACACAGGGAATGTTAGTGACTAACATTTTCAAAGCAGAAATAGTGCTAGCACTATTTTCATCTACACCATCATTCATATTTAGACCCCTGTACCGACGTCAGTACAGATTTTCTTTGTATACGGCAATGATGTCGTAGCCAAAACAGAACCAGTTCCTTTTGATTTACCGATATACATATATTTTCTCCTTATCCTGTGGCAGCCACAAGATAAGATATGCCCTCCTTAAGAAATCGGCAAACAACCCATATTTAAACTTTACCTGTTTTCATAACAGTAGATGTCTAACAATTACATCATCCTCATTAAATATTAAAAACGATATTTTTTAGTTACTAAAAAATTCCTTTATTTATATATTACTCCCTATGGGAATATTATCGCCCATTCCTTATACTCTCTTTTATAGACATTTGCGTATTGCAAAACTCAAAAAAGAGGTAAAAGATAAACTTGCTGACGCGTCAGCAAATTTTCATGCATGTCAAAATTATCGACGCGTCGATAACTTACGCCCATGGGCATAACTTTTCATTTTAGCAACTATTTCTTTTTGACAAGGCTTTAACACCCATATTCAACACAAGAAGAATACGAATAAATGCGTAAAAATGTGTAAGAAATACAAATTAATAAAAAATTATACCAAGAGCTTTCTAAGCTACATAATACTAATATTTTCTCTGCGAAGAAAGTGACACCCAAGTGTCACTTTCTGAATTAACAGGAGAGCGCAAAGAAAGTATTTCGTCCGAAATACTTTTAGAATTAGCATCTATTCCTTTTTTTCTCTCGGCGATTTAGATATGGTGATCACAAGAGACCCGTTCTCCGATGGGTTGATATCAAATTAATGGGGGAATGCTGAATAACACATACTAACGTCGAAAAGAGAGATGGTTTTATAAACAAACACGTCGAAAGTTGTATCATATATTATTGTTTTTCGACTAATGAATTTATAAAAGGGAGGGGAGTTTCGACGTGAGATAGTTTTAGAGTTAACATCTATTCCTTTTTTTTCTGTGACAGAAAAATAATTCCCAAAGAGACCTATCCGTGCCACAGATAAGATGTAGTACCTTTATTCAAGTTTCTCCTTAACCTTTAAATATACTGTAACGGTTTTAAAAGCGTTACACAGTATATAAAATAGATATAGAGTTTAGGATATGTCGATATTTTGCCAAAAGGGGACGCGTCCCTTTTTCAAATAGGGGAAAAAGAAAGTATGGCCCGGGACAAACTTTTGGAAATGACAGGAGAGCGCAAAGAAAGTGTTTCTTTAGAAACGCTTTTGGAATTAGCAAATATTCCTTTTTTTCTATATTTTCTCAACAGATACTCTTCTTTCTTTTTTTTCCGGAGATTTCTCCGGAACTAGTAGAGAATATAACGAATTATCTCTTTGGCAATATCTCTTGTGTAGTATTTAAATCCGCTTCATCTCCCCATGCATCCCATCCTTGAAAACGTTGCCTAGCAAAAAGCTCTATCCGTGGTAAATTCCCCAGCAATTGAACAATTCTTTCTCTCACTTCGTCTGGTTTTCGACTATGCTCTCTTCTTTTACTAATTACTAATCCTGACACATCTTCGTCTATGATTTTTGGCCATCCTTTTATCCCAAGAAGACAAAATTCAGCATTTGATCTTGTCCAGTAACCCATCCCCATAAAAATACCTGGGGATTTTTTATTTGTTTTGATCCAATCGAACGCAACAGTTTGATAAGAAAAACCCCATGAGTCTAAAACTTCTAATGCATGTTTTAACATTGGCTGTGTTGCCCATAGAAACAATGCACAGTCATCATCTGCTAAATCCGCAACACGCAGTTTCTTGATGTCCTCTAAAGACATAGTGTTATAATGTCGTTCAGCACTTCTACCTTTACCCTTTGCACTCCAAGTTTTAAATCTCCAAGGAGGGTCCGCATATATTATTTTATATCTTTTTTGTGGGAACGGAATTGTCATCAGTAATCTCCTAATCTATTTTGATTAAATAATCAATTGATTATATAATTTTTCCTCATTTACTTCAATGTAAACATCAATTTCGTAAGGTATAAGAGAAAACCAACCTACTGTTAACAACGATAAAAGGGCATATGAGGTATATCAATACAGTGAAAAAAGTGTTTCTCGGGAAACACTTTTGGAACTGCTTGGTATGGATAATAGGGATACCAACTGTTAATAAGAGAAAAATAATTGAAATAGAAGAGATATACAGGGGAAACACCGTAAACAAAGTTTTAATCAACCAAAACAAAAGAAAACAATAGATGATTGGTTGTAAGGATAAGGTAATTTTCTTAAAGTTAATATACTGTATTAACATTAAGGATATTATGAGTAAAGAACGATTAAGTAAATTACAGAGAATAATACTTGAAGTAATTGCAGAAGAATCACACGAAGAAAACCCGTTCTATGATTGGAGAAGCATCTATGAAAAATCCAGAGAAAAATATGGATTAAAACCTGATGATTTGAAGAGCATATCGGCACATGAGAGAAATTTAATTAGAATGGTTAATCCTAATCCAATATGGTACGATTGGAGTTTAAAATCTTCTTTTAGTAGAAGTATTCGTAATTTGGAAAAAAAAGGATTTGTTGTGTTGAAAAGGGAGTTTCTAACTACATATTGGGAGAACAATGAAATGAAAGATCTTTGGTATCAAGGTTCTAGAAAGGTTAGTGATATTGAGTTAACACGGAAAGGCAGAAAATTAATAAAAAGCATGAAACAAAAATAAGTTGTCAATCATTATCACAATATGTGGGTTAAGATATATTTTTAACTAATGAACTGTTAGTAAAGTGGAGAAATGAAATACCAAGCCAACAAAGGGAAAATCTGTAGCGTACCTGAATGTAACAATTTAGCCAGGGTGAAAGGATTGTGTGTTACTTGTTATATGAAGAGAAAAAAGCAAGAGAAAAAGTTACTATGAAACTGAGGTTGAACTGGTTAATCTGTTATTTTATGTTCATGGCCGCTGTGATAACGATCGTAGCAATGTTACGACATTTCACAAATTAATGACCATTAACACAATATGGAGATTATACACCTTTCAAAATTAAATATTACTGAATTGCCTTCCGCATCCTTAACTCACATCAAATATAGGGTTTAGTACACATTGAACTTTGGCATGGAGCTAAGGTAACTCTTCCGAAGGTCCCTATGGTCAATGTGGTAGTAGATATCAAATACCTCTTTCGGCTTGTCCCCTCTGAGCTCTCCGATGTACTCCCTGGTCATCCCCGCTTGCCGGAGATACGTAGTGAAACAATGCCGGAAGTTATGAGCTGTAAAACGATCTTCTATCCTCTCTGAACTCTTGTCATGGATACCAAACTGTGCCGCCCATTTTGTTATGTGGTAGGCGATACCAGGAGCCATCAGCTGGCAACCAGATTCCGCTAGAAACAACGCAGATTCCCCTGGTTTCGCTATCATCTTACGCCTCGCCAACCATCGTTTCAAAAGACGCTCGGTCTCCTCATCAAAATACGCCTTTAGATTAGTGCGTTTATAGAACTTGCCATCTTTTAGTGTAATGGAGTTGTCTCCAAAACTTATTTCGTTGACCTCGATGCTTGCCAACTCATCAAGCCTGAAGCCTGTCTTAACAAGCACAGTGCAAATAGTTTTGTCTTCAAGGTTAATGATACTGTTAAGAAAACGCGACATCTTTTCCACATCTATAATTTTCCGCTTCGAAGGAGCAGCTCCTTTTTTGTACGATTTAAGATTCATTTTCCTAACAGTGAGAACAATATTCTGTTTGATAACCCCATCATATTCCAAATAGCTATAAAGATGATTCAAAGCGGAAAAACACACATTGTAACGAGAGAACGAACGCACTCCGTTATCCCGTAAATGGTCCATAAACGCCTCCAGCAGATCCTTATTTTCCATCCCATCAACGTCCACAAGATGTCGCCTCTTACTGTTAAGAAACCGCCTGAAAAACTTAACCACATTGGTATATATCTCAATAGTATTCTCCGACCTTCTCTGTCGTATGCAGTGTTTTACAAATTTTTCAATAACCTGGTCATCGCTTATCTTATCCATACGAGACCCCCCTTACCTCTCTTAACAAGCCCATAACTGAAGAGATTGTCCAACTGCTGATTTATAGCCCGTACCGATGCAGCATCACCCGGGTCAATGTGCAAGAGATCGAGCAATTCATGCTCCTTGACAATATCTCTTTCTTTTAGGAGTTTGGTGAGTTTAGGTTCATATTCTCTGTCACCCTCAAAAGAACCTTCATCCTGGAGTTGACGGTTTCTCGAATTCTTGAGGTCTTCCTCATACCTATCAGTCAATATATCCAGCATTTTTACTCGCTTGGAGAGAGCAAGGTTTTCACTCCTTAACTGGCTGTTTTGCCCCTCCAACTCACCTAACCGTTTGTCTAAATTCCCTTGGGAGGCAGCCATACTCTCATCTCCGATGTGGTTTTCTACGATATTTAGGACATACTGGGATATAGAGAGCCCTGATTTTTTTGCCAAACGTTTCCATCTATCAGCCATCTTGTTTGTAGGCACATACACGTAAATGGACCTTTCTTTTATTGAAGTTCGTTTTTCAGTCATAATATTCTACCAACAGTATATATGTCGTGCTGAATATATAAAGTTTACTGGTAGATTATTGAGAGAATTTTTATTTCCTCACAGCTTGCCTTCAAGGGATCTTCCCATGGAGCAGATTATGCAACGTCAAAAGCAGGCATGCTCGGTCTTATGAGAAGTCTTGCTCTTGAACTGGCGGAGAAAAACATTTGTGTGAATGCGGTAGCTCCAGGTACTATTGACACTGATATTATTGCGGGCTACACTAAAAAAATGAGAGAGGAAAGAATAAAAGAGATTCCATTAAGGAGGCTTGGTACTCCAGAAGATGTAGCAAATTGTTGCCTATTTCTTGCATCTGACCTATCAAACTACATAACCGGTGAAACAATAAATGTCAACGGAGGACTTTATATCCATTAATCTGACTGATCTTTTGCTGGGTATTGTTACAAGCCTTGCTTGTTACCTTTGCCTATCTTAGAATACCAAGGTCTTTTTCACTGCACTAGTTATATACTTCTGCTAAGAGGACGACGTAGTTTTCACCGTATACTTTAGCGCAATGAGGACAGGTAGTGTAAAAAAAGTACAGTTTTTTAATATCTTTATTTTTTGATTTGACATAGGTTTCCATTTCTTTTATCCATCTTTTCATATTTTTGAAGTGCCCCTCAAATACTTTGGTAAGAAACCTTCCTGATATTTTCACCATCTCTGCACCAGACACATTCTTACTTACCCCTATAAATATATTGGTTCTCCAAGCAGATTGTTCATCAGAAAGCATGATAGGCTGTGGATTGAACGCATCTGCCTCTTTGATCATTTCCATATTTTTAATCATAACTTTTCCAAAACCTAGTGGAATGTGTGCAAAACTTCTGACTTGATCCTTGATAAATAGTTTATTCTGCCACGCAATCTCCTTTTCATCCCAAGGTTCAGGGTTAAATCGTGGACAGCAACCTGTTTCTGAATTTTCATAAAGCTTATCCATTTATTTCACATGCAAAAATAAACACCTCTTACTTTAAAAAACTATTAGTTTGAAATATGGCTAGATGTTGTATATTAAATTAACAAAAATCTGGTCAATTTTTCATGTTGAAAACTTGTTGTTAGGCACGATACTAATAGTGATACTATTAATTTGAATGTGTTTAGAACAACGCGCAACTATTTAACTTTTAATGGAAGACTATTCTTTTTTAAATTTAATAATCCTTAAATACAGATCATTGATTTCACCTTTAATGGGGGAACTATGAGCGGATTATTTGGAGTTGTGAGTGATAGTAATTGTATTTCCAGCCTCTACTATGGAACTGATTACCACAGTCATCTTGGCACTGAATACGGCGGTATAGCCTTTATTAATGAAGATGGAATGCCTGTTAAGAAGATCCATGATATCGCTAATTCACAGTTTAAATCAAAGTTTTATGAAGGTTCTGATGAAATAAAAAGTAATTTAGGTATCGGGGTGATCTCTGATAAAGACCCTCAACCATTAAGTTTTAAAAGTAAATTTGGACCTTTTGCCATATGTTGCGCTGGTTTGGTAACTAACAAAGACGCATTGGTGAAAATGCTAATTAAAAAAGGTGTCTCTTTCGGCGAGATAGATCATGGTGACATCAACACGACAGAACTTGTTGCATACTTAATAAACCAAGGCAACAACATAATCGATGGCATTGAAAAGATGTATGACAAGATTAACGGGTCTATATCTTTGCTCTTATTAACAAAGAAAGGAATTTATTGCGCTAGAGACAGAAATGGAGTTACCCCATTAATTATCGGAAAAAAAGAAGGAGAGACAGCCATTGCCAGTGAAACCTGTTCATTTCCTAACCTGGGTTTTGCAATTAAAAAATTTATTGGTCCAGGCGAGATTGTTTTTATCAGTAGAAAAGGTATAGAGGGGAAAAAAGAGGGAAATCATCTCAACAAGATATGCGCATTTTTATGGATTTATACGGGATTCCCAGCCTCATCTTATGAAGGTATAAATGTAGAGAAGGTAAGAGAGAATAGCGGGGGATTTTTAGCAAAACGAGACAATGTTGAAATAGATTTAGTCTCAGGAGTTCCTGATTCAGGGACAGCTCATGCGATAGGTTACGCCATGGAATCTGGTAAACCATTTAGAAGAGTTTTACTGAAATATACGCCAGGTTATGGAAGAAGCTACACACCTTTAACACAAGATATGAGGGATAGGATTGCGTTAATGAAATTAATAGCAAATGAAGACATTACTGAAGGCAATAGGATCGTGTTATGTGAAGACTCCATTGTAAGAGGAACTCAATTGAAGAATTTCACAATTACAAAATTGAAAAATGCTGGTGCAAAAGAGGTGCATGTGAGGCCTGGATGTCCACCATTGATGTTTCCATGCATCTATAATTTATCAACAAGAAGCATTCACGAGTTGGCTGCCCGGAGAGCAATACGTGCGCTAGAAGGAAAAGATATCGAAGATGTTTCTGAATATTTGGATTCTAATTCTGAGAAATATAAGAAAATGATTGATTGGATTGCAAAAGATTTAGGTGTAACCTCACTAAGATACCAGCTATTAGATGATATGGTTGAGGCGATAGGGGCACCCAAGGATAAATTATGTCTGTATTGTTGGATGGGTAAAAGCTTCGGAAAAATCTGATATCTTACTAGTATTTTTAAATGAATAATGGTAAAAACTGCTATTTCTTTAAAGACATACCATTATATCTCTTATTTCCCTCATGTGCTAGGTATGGTCACGTCATCCAGAACGTGATTGATTAGAAAAAGCAGTTTCTTTAGTGCTCCATAAAAGTGACAACATATTTCAAATACTCTTGCGATATGAAATCCAACGGTTGTCCATCAACTTCGGCATAAGGGTACATAAAATAATTAAGCGGTCCACTTTCTTGTACAGGATTTAGTACAATATCTCGACCAGTTGAAAGATCAATATACGTTTCAGTCTGCGCTCCAAAATAATAATCGCGCACATCTATTACTTTTAAGTCGTTCAATTCTACGTTTTCCTTAAGCATTAATTTAGCAACATCTGATGGGTCAACTGGTATCCATCCATATCCAGGAAGGTAGAATTCAGCACGACAGTGATAAGCTCCAGTAATGTCCCCATCTTTAGCGATTCGAGTACCCAAAATCTCTCTTGCAGGGATGCCTACACTTCTTGACAAGGCAACAAAAACAGATGAAAAATCAACGCATTTCCCTCGTAGATTCTTGAGCAGTTCGCATACATCTCCATCTCCACAGAAACTTAGATTTGGATCACGTTCCCCATGTTCAACAAGGTAATCATAAATTGCCGTTGCTTTGCTCAGTATTGTATTTTTCCCCTCAATAATCTGATCAGCATGATCTTTGACTTCGCCGGTGGTAGGGCTAAGATTTGTAGGGAGCAAAAACTCTTCTACATCAACTGGAAATGATCCCTCTTCTTCAGGGAAGTTTTTCATTATTACCTCAGTTCTTGATACATTAAAAGAGAAGTTTAATTGAGGATACTCCGGTGGTTCACACCATTCAGCATATAATATCATATTGCCATATTCTGCTTCTCGATGAATGCCACTATAATTGTAATTCCCATTGATTACGACATCTTCAATCTTTTGATTATCATTCGAAACAGGATATGGAAGCCAGAGCCGGATGGTTGTTGCTGTTTCATTTGCTCTAATTGTGATATCAAAGGTCATCTTTCCTTGTTTTACTTTTGGTATCACATTTTCAGTTGATCGATATTTTATTTCATCCTGCTGAATGTCGACACATCCAACACAAAGCAGTAAAATGATAACCATTGCGATAGCAACCCCATAACATATGTTTTTCTTCATGGGCTAAAGTTTATTGATATCTTATTGATAAATTTGTTGTTTTGAGAAAGGAGAAATTCTTATATACACTCCTGTGTTTGATCGTTCAATGAGAAAGCATCTGAAGAGGTATAGAACTAGGCATGTATTTGTTAAAAAAATATATGTTATGACTATAATTTTCATGATACTTTTCAGTTTTTCTATCATCATAAATCAAATCGGATCTTGCTTATCGAATGAAGAATCTATACTTTATGTCAGCAGTTCTGGAAATGAAAATTTTTCAACCATTCAAGACGGTATTGACACTGCACATTCCGGTGACACCATCTTTGTATATAATGGGACATATTCTGAGAATATTGTTATTGACAAAAAAATAACACTTCTTGGAGAAAATAGAAATACTACTATTATCGATGGGCGAGGGTCTGGAAATGTTATTAAAATCAATGCTGATCATGTAACCATACAAGGTTTTACTATTCGACATAGTGGCCTTATTTTTCCGAACGCCGGAATCAACTGCAGTTCAAATTATAATATCATTGCAGAGAATCTTCTTGTTAACAACTTATATGGTATAACCCTATATTATTATATCAACATAAGATATATAAACCCCTAAATCTATTAATTATATGGTGATAATTAATGAATAAAGTAATGAATGATAAAGTAATGAATAAAATAGAAGAATTCCTAGAGGATTACCCTAGCAGTTCAACACGCAGTAGCTACAGAGGCCATCTAAAAAAATTTTTCAACACCATAGAAGCAGACCCAGAACAGTACTTCAACAACGGCCGTGACCATGAGCAGGACGTAAAAACATTCTGGAAAGCAATAATCGACGAACCACCTTGTACAAGAAATATGAGGATATCATGTGTAAGGACATTCCTCGTAGAAAACGATGTAAATATCAAGCCGAAGATATGGAAAAACTTTAAAAAACGAGCAAAAGGAAACAGACCCGTAACACAGGATATAGTTCCAACAAATGCACAGCTAAAAAAGATACTCACCCATGGAGGAGTAAAAGAACACAGTTTATTTCTCATAGCTTCTAGCACCGGAATGAGGATAGACGAGATACTACACCTGAAAGAATCAGACATAGATCTGGACAGCAAACCAGTTAAAATCAACATACGCGGCGAAACCACCAAAACAGGCAATCCAAGAATAGCATTCATGAGCGAAGAAGCAAAAACCTACCTGGAAGAATGGCTAAAAGTTAGAAAGGAATACCTGCGAGTAGCAGTAAAAAGAACAAACTTCAAACACTACACAAAAACAGCAGAAAACCCCTATATTTTCCCTTTCACGTATGCAACCGCTCTTATTATGTGGAATCGGTTGGCACGTGAAGCAGGATTTACTGAAAAGGAGGAACGGACAAATCGTCATAAAATGCACATACATACTTTGAGGAAGTACTATCGAACTCGAATGTCTCTTGAAATACCGGTTGATGTGGTTGAAGCATTGATGGGGCACGAAGGCTATCTTACCGTGGCATACAGGCGATACTCACAGGAGCAGCTCGCTGAATTATATGAAAAAGCAGTGCACACCATAGCAGTGTTTGACATACCAACAGACACCACTGATTTAGAGGAAAGGCTTGCAGAGAAAGACGAAGAGATCTTTTATCTGAAAAAAGAACTAAAGTCATCTAAGACAGATACGGACCAGCGATTTAAAACAGTTGAGACAGAGATAGAGAATCGCTTTGAAGAAGTTAAAGGTCTAATTATGAATATTCATGGTAACTTACCAGACAAGATAGCCGATAAAAAATTGATCAGAAAGCTGAAAAAATTGGCTTAACAGTATGCCTCTCCTACCACCACTCTGAAATAGAAAAAGAAATCAAGAGGTAAAAACTCCTTTAAGCGAATGCGGGTACTACTATTAAATTAGGAAAATTTATTTAAACAACTAGGGTATTCGGTTATTGAGGTAAGAATCAGACCATAGTGGGATTGAAATATGTATAAAGAACTCTTACCTTATAAAATAAAAACTGGTATAGTAAGAATCAGACCATAGTGGGATTGAAATCGTATAGAGAGAGTTATGTGCTTTTTGGAATAATTAAGGTTAGAATAAGACCACAGTGGGATTAAAATACTCTTTATTAAGACAGAGGTTGAATCAAACATAGTCGATGATGATAGATTTGAAACAAAGAGCAAAAAAATGATGAGGTGATATAAATGAATGTCATAGAAATAGCATATGATCATTGTATCATAGAAGAAAATGAAAAATACTTTATAACAGATAGTGTAACTAATTATCAACACAATCCTGTAGAAAATTGTGATGACGTTCTATTGTTGGCAACAAAAAAGAAAAAAGAATTAATCGAAAAAGGCTACAAATTCACAGAGATCGATGAAAAAACAGTGAAAGAGATATTAGATCTGAAAAAAAGATATGATCGAAAAGGTTGTAGAATGCCACTCGACACGATTCTTTTCAAACTGGGAAAAATAACTGTATTACGCACAGGATAAAAGGATAAATGATGTTTCGATTCAATGACCCCACTTTAAAAAGCGAGTGCAATTGACCCAAGGAGGCATAGAAACTGCCAAGGAGTTGCTAAATAAATACCAGAATTCAAAAGAAAAAGGTTAAAATTACAGATTAACTGGTTCTATTGGTATTGTATTTGCATGTCTGCATTTTTAACATTTGGGATGATATCTTCGGACCATTGTAAACTTCCCGAGTAAATCAGATCACGGAGTAATAGTCCAATTTTCTTTTTGATATACCTTTTGTCTTTTTCAGATATATTACTTTCAATATTACAACTCCCAAAAGTAGCATTCAAATATCCAACAAGATAATCCATTCTTCCTCTAACTTCTTTAGTTGGCTTATACTCCCCAAAACAATCAGTCAAATATCGATCAGTTTCTTTTGATGTAGCATCATCGGGGTCTATGTTCATGTTTTACTTCACCTATTGTCCTATATCTTTTTGTATACTAAAAAATACTTTGCTTGTTGCTCCTACCAACAAAATTGTTTTCAAAAGGGTTTTATTAACTTGGCGATTAGGGATGCGCTTGGGTTTACTATTGCAATTTATGCCTGCACGTATTACTCATCTATTTTATTTCTTTTTATATTTTAGATATTTTTACATTTTGACATTTTTACACAATATTCTTATATAGCATACCGACGAGAATTATCATGATATAAGATGGCGAAGATGGAAAAAAGAAGCAGTAAAGGTTGATGTTGCAACATTAGGCGATAATATGGCCATAGAAGCAAAAGAATGGATAAAAGCAAGACGTAGAGTTCACAAGGCTAATGGCACGCCTACGGGTGGCATATGGCTCCATATCGATGCCGGGACATTGGAGAATGCTTTAAAATTGGCGGGAATACCGGTAAATGCAAAATTGAAGTTTAAAAGACACTCGACAGCCCATAAGAAAGAAATCGCAATGATAATGATTACGATAAAGGAAGATAAAACTGATAAAAAAATTGTATGAAGAAAATAGAAAAAAGATAATGAACGCTATACAGAAAACTCCAATACATTGGGATAAATTGTGTCCAATATCTTTTTCAAAGATAAATCAGATATCTATGATCATCTGATGCCCTGTCTAACTGTTTATTATGATAGATGGTGAGATAAATGAATGAAAAAAAATCAACTACTCTTACTGTTGTTCTTCGTTTTCCCACTGAAGAATTCCCAAAAGAGACATCAATCATCCTAGAAGCCCTTAACATATTACCTGAAGAAGTAAAAGAATATTTTGTCGAGAATCCTGTTATGTTCAGTGCAGAAATGTATTTCAGGAGAGCAAATGCACTATGTATTTCGCATGAAGATTTTAAAGATTGCAAAAGATTAATTCACATTAATTATCATGTCTGGGACTATGGTAAGAAAAAAATAATTAGGACAATACTTCACGAACTAGCACATTGTTACTTAGGCCACGAGGCAGGATTTGGGAAGAGTAAAAAATTTATTTCAAAGCTAGAAAATGAAGCTGATAGATTAGCAGATAAATGGCTACGCCTGTATTCAGAACGTAAAATTCCATAGCGTAAAGATTCCAGCAGAATTATGAAAAAATCCTGATAAATCCATTTAATTTTTTGCTGATTGCTATGATCTGGGGCAGGAAACAATAATTTCAGCGCCAACAATAGAACATAGGTGCCTTAGTAAGCACGATGGAAAAACCGTTTTTAAATCGTCCTAAAATAGAAAATTAAGGAAATTAAAAAAAAACCGATTTCAAAGAGGATCGCTGATGCAAACTGAAAAGATTAGTTTTATGGTATGCCCCCATCTATACCATCGATCTGAAATAGACATAATAAATCAAGAAGCATAAAACTTCGTTTTAGTCCACCTTGCAATTAACTGTAAGTCTATACTCAAATTTGTGTTATTTTTCTCTTAAAACTGGGGCACCACATTCAACATTATTGAAAACGTTTAGGGAGAAAGGTTTAATTGCTCCCTGTTATATCACATTCTTTATGATAGAAGAAAACAAGGAAGAAAATATTGAGGCTACAGGATCCATAACCAAGGACATCGGGTTGCCGATAGAGGAAATGCTTACGGATGAAGATATTAAAAAACTACTTGACGCTTGTAAGGACACCAGAGAACAGGTCATCATTTGCAGTCTACTGGACGGAGGGATAAGAATGTTAGAACTGGCAAAGATGAAAATACGGAACATTGGTTTTGACAAACTCGGTGCTTACTTCATATTGTCGGAAGGCATGATTAGGCATAGGAAAGTACATCTCTTTCTTATCCCCAGTTCTACACAATATATCAAGGAATATTTAAATCATCACAAGTACAAAGACGATCCCGAAGCGTATTTTATCTATTCAAAATCAACTCAAGTGAAAGATCCAGCACATACGCCAATTTCTAGGACGCTAATATCTCACATAATAAGGCGAATTGCTGAAGATAGCGGTGTCAAGAAGAATATTACCCCGCATTATCTCAGGCGTAATAGTGCCGCTATGTGTGCAAGCAAGGGACTCAACGAGTTTATGCTGTGTGATCGTTTTGGATGGAGTAAAAATTCACAGATGCCTAGCAGGTATATTCGCTTAGCAGGTTCAGATGTAACGGTACGATAAAGAGCATCCTTAACATCAAAGAAGAAAAAACAATGGAAGAGTTGAAACTGTAAATAGTGTTTGTCAGTCGGTAAGTAAGGTTTTGGTTGAAAAAGGGGTTTTTGGATAATATTGTAGGTGTTTAGTATACATGTCTTTTTTGTGCTATGTCGTATGTGACGATACTACCCCAAGGTATAATAATAGAAATATATATAAGGTTATAAAATAGATACTATATTATAAATAAAAAAAATTAATGGACGTGAAAAAATGGAGTCAGAACAAAACTACGAAAATGCAGGAATGCCAACCGACATCATAGATGGAAAACCTAAAATGATGGCACAAAAAGGAAATCTAGCGGATCTGATCGGGAAAAAGCTTGAGAGGGGCGATTATGGCGACATCACAAAAAACATAAATAATACTAAACATACGTTTTTCGAATGCTTTGGAGTTGAAAGAAACCAAAAAGAGTATGTTTATAAACACACAAAAGTTATAGATTTGGTGGTGCTGAGATGAGTCGTCCTGAAATAGATTGGAGGGGTGCAAGTGAGAAAAACAGAAAGCTTATTGAGGAGTTTACGGAATTCCGGAGAGGCAGACAAAGAGCCAAAAAGACTATCAGAAGTGACCGAGGTACTCTGGTAAAGCTCGCACGGTTTCTCGGGAAAAAAAACTTTAGAAAGGCAACAGAAGAAGATCTAGAGAAATTTTTCAAAGAGGCATGCAAAAATGAGAAAAAAATCTCCTGCGATATCGACGCGAATCATATTAAGGTTTTCTACAAATGGCTCCTGAAGTTGAAAAAAAAACAACAACCAGAGATTATGGAGTGGTATGAATACCAAACCAAAGCCCAAAAGGCACAGGATAAGGAACCAGGATGGAAAGAAAAAGCGTTCATCACACCGGAAGAATATGCTGAGATTATACGAGCCTCTAGGGATACACAGGATAAGGCATTATGGGAAACGTTTTATTACTCAGGTGGCAGAAACGACGAGTTGTGCAGCATGAAGATTGGAGGCGTCAATAGGTTTGATAAGGACGGTGTACAGGGGTATGAAGTAACGGTTTACCGATCCAAGACAATACCGAGGATAATCACTTTAGAAAAAAATCCTCCAGCACACCTGATGAAATGGTTGGAAGAACACCCATTCAGAGATAATCCAAAACACGCCTTATGGATAACGAGAAAGGGGACCCCGATGACACCCCAATGCGTTAGGGTGCATCTCGAAAGAGTAATCAAGCGCACAACAGGAGTAAAATCAACCATTAAACCAAAAAACTTCAGAGCGACACGCGCTACTATAATGTTCTCGAAGCCAAAGTTCACTGACACGATGATAGCAGATTTTTTCGGCTGGACAGTAAAACAGGTGCCAAGCAGAAGGGAACAATATGACCTAACAACCAAGGAAGATTTACGCAGGAAGATCTGTGAAGATGGGCCAACAGCACCCAGCCGCGAAGAACTTGAGATACGGAATAAAGAAGCTGAAGATATAATTCAAAACGGCATGGAAAATTTGAAAAACGAATTTGAAAAAAAAATGAATCAGTTATCGGAAGAGAATAAAGCGCTAAGATTAGAAATCTCATTACGTGATCAACAGCTATTCGACATTAGAACCAAACAGAATCAGTTATTGGGAAGAGATGAAATACGAGAAATGCAAATGTCAATAGTTAAAAAGAATGTTGGTAAGCTTCTGTCTAACAACCCAGAACTAGGAGAGAAAGCAGATAAGGAAATGTCAAAACAGTGGGACATGGTTAAGAAAAAGCATCAAAATCAAAGAGTCCTGGAACCATTTCAACCAGCATAATAGATTTAGCGAAGCCTTGTATTCTCTCCCTTTAGCAACTTGTCTACTCATACAGACTACTATTTCTTCCTCACCCAGAAATTATCCCTCATCTTGTCAAAAATATCCTTTATCAGAATGGAGGAAGCCGCCAATAGTGGCTCTGGTACCAACAACGACAACTTCCTCAACAAATCCATTGGAATAGCATCAAATAACGGTGTTGAAAAATCAAAATTAAGGACAATATCCCACAATGCATTATCAACCTCAGCAAGCCCAAGCTGATCCGTTGGGGGCTTATACTTCTCACGTAGATTTTTTAAAAATTTTTCAAAGACCTTACCACTGCCTTTAGAAAACCTACGCAGTTTCCACTTCTTACCAATGGAAGACGCCTGACTTCTTGCAACATAGAAGCAAAACACTGAGGAACAAAAATACATCATAAGAGTCTCCACACCGTCAAACATACTGTCCTCTGCTATTTCATGGTCCATAGACTCGATGTCCACCATTTTTCTGAAATCCCAAGAATCCAGAGCCCAAAGTAACACATCCCTGTCATCCTTCGTTAATATCTCTTTTTTCTCCTGTAGTGCTTGTTCAATGCCCTCAACCAAAGCTTTGGGAGTAGACAGAAGTCCATTAGGTAATTCAACGAGATACCCCTTATCAAGCAGGCGATCCCTTGCATCATAAAAATGGCTCGTCTCTATCCGATTTTTTTTTTTAGCCATCCCCTTTTTAGGCGTCTTTTTAGGGATGGAGAGCCTTCTAGCAACTTCAGATATAGTAGTAGGCTTTGGATAACACATCCAATACACCTTCGAGGACAAACCCTTCCTTGCTGGATTTTTGATAGTCATAGTACTTAAACCTTTCACGACAAATTTGCCATTTTTGTCGTAAAAACATTATAAGGTAATAAATATTTAAAGTTTTAAGATAAAGCAGGAATAATTTAATGGTGAAGAACAACAAAAGGATTTGGAGAAAATAAGAGGAATTATAAATGGCACATAGTGAAACATATATAAAATTCCGTGACGAGTATTGCCCGGAGTTGGATATTGATGACCCGGAGTTACTTTTTCGTTTAGCTGAAGAGATCGCAAAATTAGAGATAAAAATAAGAAAAAACATAGTGGATTAAATAGAAGGCACACTACGTTGACGCTAAATTAGTACTTCGGCGTTTCAATATCTAACCATAACCAACCATAATATAGTCCCTATTATACCCAGATGATTTCTCCATTACTTCTTTTGATAAGATTGAAATTGACCATATCTTCCAGAAGTTGATTCACAACTTTCACAGATTCAGATCCAGTATTACCATGATCAACACAAAAAATATCTAACAATTCCTGCTCCTCAACAACATCTCGTTCTTTCAAAAAGTCAATGATATCAGATAGGATATCTATCCCCTCATTCGAAGAACCAAGCATAATGACCTGTTTTGATACATCTAAAATATCGTTGTCTATTTGTTTTTGCTCTCTTTCCACTTCATCAGTCAAAGAACCAAGTATCTTGATCTGTTCTTGCTGCGATAAAGCATCCTTTTTTAATTGTTTTTGCTCTCTTTCTATGTCATCTAATTCTTTATATAAAGGAGATAGAATACGATGTGCTTCCTCGGTTTTAATATATTTCTCTACAATATTTTGGACATACTGAGACCGAGAAAGACCTGCCTTTTCAGCCAACCGTTTCCATTTATCAACCATCTTGTTTGTAGGCAGATATACGGAGACAGACCGTCTTTTAATAGAAACTTGCTTTTTAGTCATGCGCCAAACTCTTTGTGCTTATAAATATGGCAACTCCTATATATATTTTACCATTGCCATAAAATAGGATGAAAATGGGCAGCATTGTTATAAAACGCGGCCATCCTCCGATAGAATGAAGAAACTGGTAATGCAAACTAATTTGAAAGCAGCATAAACCGATCATAACAACTATGAAGAAAAACACCTGTTTTAATGGTAAAATAGTGCTGATGTCTCCTTATTGACATACCCCCACCACCGGATTTCTGATATCATCCTATATAAACTTTTTACGACAAATTTGCCTTTTTTGTCGTATAAACCTTATAATGCTGGAGACGTTAGCCCTTCAGTACTAGGTGTCTAATAAATAAAAAAACCGAGGAGTTTGATAAATAAATGCAACAGAAAGAGGTTTCTACAAATTCAAATTCTGAGAATTCAATTTGTATGGATGTAAACCTTGGCGTAGTTCTCCGAGGGGATTTTGACATTTTGAAAGAGATTGCAAGACTTTTGGAAGCATATAGTGGAGTTACAATCGTTTATTCGACTATAAGTGCTAATCAGCTGTGGATTAAGAAGGAGGAAATAGGAAAGGATGGATAAAATGAGTATGGTTGGGGCCTGCAAGCTCCAACCACAAACCAACTACAGCATTATTTGTAATACAATGCATATCCCTTATATAAAATTTTCGAATATTTATTTTATTCATCCCCTTTTTGTTGGGATTTTCTGCAGTTTAGGAGGGCACCATGACCAATGAAGAAAGATTGGGAGTGCCACCGAGGATAATAGGGGCAAAACTGTCAGATCGGGACCTGGCAAATATCAAACTGTCAAGAGCTGCAATTATTGCCCATTATCAAGATGAGATCGTCAGTAGAGCTATCATAGCATGGTCGCAGTATCGGACCTTGTTCAGGGCAGGCAATATGGATAAATTTAACTGGTACAAGGAAGAAAACGGTATGGTACGACTATGGGTTCCATCCGATCGGGAGGATTATGAATATCTCATAAAAACTGGAGGAAGAACTCTTTATACGACACTTAATCTGTTTGAGCAGGAACTAAAATATCAGACCAGGCCATCAGATGAGGAAAACAAACGGCTGGGAACATTCAAAGATTGCGGTGCATATACTCTTGGAGTGGACATTGACGGTAAAGGAGAGATATGGCAACCCAACACCAAAAAAGCAGTTGAGGCGATGGCGCAGTTTTATGCAGACAAGTTTAGGGAAACCTGTCCCACCAGTGTATATGCTGCGTTCAGTGGTGGTGGAATCTATATCCTCATCCACCACGCGATCTTCGCGAAAACATTCAGCACCGATACAAAACGGGAATACTCATGGCGAATGTTGACGGGGTGCTTCAACGCGTATGTTAAAGAACTGGAGGAGGAATTCTTCAAAAAATATCCCGAGCATAAGGAGAAAGTAAAAGCAGATGCCATCAATAATCAAAAGCGGCTTTTCAAGTCATTGTTCAGTGTCCATAGCCGGTATCCATTTGCAGTTATCCCGTTGGATACTGTTAATATCAAGATAAACCTGGCCGATGCGTTGATACCATTGAGGGATGAGATCAAAAAGGGGGGATTACAGTGGATGAAGTAGAAAGATCTGACGAAGCAAAAAACCTCATGATAATACTGAAAAAATATGAAGACCAGATCGACGTGGGCGATTATCAAGATGATGGAGAGCGTGAAGTAACCATACTGAAATATGAGGCAGATATAAAATATTTCCCACCATGTATCATGCATATTTTAGCAGCATACCACCCGAAGATTGGGAGAGCAAGGTGGAAAGCATTATTCGTCTCATTTCTTGGACAGGTGGGATGGCCCGAAGAAAAAGCAAAAAAATTATTCAATAAAGTTTCAGAACAACTAGGGGGACCATCATCAAATATTTTTAAGTCCTGGTTCCGCAAGATGATCTGTTTCAGCTGCAAGAAAATCCAAAAGAAGGGGTCAGGGTTTCCACACGGTGAGATGGGAGAAACTGGCATATGCCATCATGATGACATCTGCAAAGAAATCGCCAACCCATTGGAGTATGTAGAAAGGAAAAGGAAAGACGATCTTACACTGTTCTCGTTCGAATATAACGGAAAAAAACACCAGATTAAATTCAAACAGAACGAGGAAAAACTGCTATGCTACATCATTACAGATGATAAGAAGGGATTGGAAAACGAGACGGTATTAGATTTTTTCAGACGCGAGAACAAGCGGAAGGAATTCTTCAAGGGAATCTACCTCTCACTGGATGTAGTAGATAAAACGGAAAAAGATGAGATCATAAAGATTTTCACTCCCATACTATTACAACTACAGGAGACCAACATATTCAGTACAGACCCCATTAAGGAAAAAGAACAACAACCCAAGCAATATAGAAAAGGGAAGCATAAAAAAACCCAGCGGTTGGGACAATACAAAGAAGAGGATGTGATCCAAGAGGTATACACCGACAACACGACAATTGTGGTTCACACAGATACAGGCGTATTCCTCGATAAAATGATTGGGGTGGATAAAAACGGAAACGAGAAATGGGCACCGCAAAAAGTTTTCCATGGTCATATTAAACCGATGGAGAAGCTGGTAATTGACGGCGAGTTCACTGTTTTCCTATACCAAGGGGATCAAGAGAGAATCGCAGACATGCCCGGAATTATACGGGATATCAAAAAGGGTGGTGGCGTCTTAAATAAAAACAAAATCGATGACTGCATCAATGCTATTTTCCTAGATCTCCCAACAAGAACGGGACATGCTACCGCCGGGGTATATGAAGAAGGCGATAGACTGGAACTATGCCTCGATGCGATGCCGATCAATGATGCACAAAGAAGAATAAAAGCACAATGCGAACCCTCAATAAAACAAGAGATAACAAAGGAATCCTTGAAGGCATACTTCGACACGACCAACTTTTGGCATGACTATGAAATCCTGCCAAGTATGGGCACTGGAGCAATCTCGCCATTTGTCCTTATGTTACGAAAGCACGGAAAGATGTTTCCAAACATATGGAATTTTTCACCGGCAACACACCTCGGAAAGTCTACGGTGGAGAAGATATTCTCGATGTATCTATTTAGTATATTCCCATTAAACGGTAACTCTATCGACTCAGAGTTCCGGTTGAGTTTAGCATATGACGGGATATGTGCATATCAGGTTGTTGAAGAGGCCGATGATGTCAACTGGAGGAAGTTGGAGGCGATATTGAGAGATACCCCGGAAAATTATCTCTGCAACGTGAGAGGAAGGGCAGATCAAACTTCAGCGCAATTCCTCAGTAGAGCAGTACTGGGTATCAATTCCAACCGATTTCCAGTTATGGGTGAAAACACGCTTGTCCGGATATTTAAAGACGAGTTTGACGCGTCAGTTATTGATGGGAGAGCAGGGAGTGATGATCGGGTGGAACAACTATCAGAGACCCTGAACAGACTAACTCCTATCGGCTGGCGGCTGGCAGAAATTGAACTGGAGGATGTCAACCATTCGCTTGATATATTATTGGAGAGAATAGCCAATCACGAGAAAGAGATTAGGCGGCTGTACACGGACTTTTTTGATCCACGGAGAGCAGTAGCATGGTCCGCCATTTTTGAAGGATTAAAAATATGGGAATCATCTGCAATCAAATACGGTTTAGAATGGCGGGCACCATCGTATGAAGATTTCGTAAAAAATGTTATCGATCACATTGAAACAAGTACAAAAGATGCTAGGGAACCACCAGTAATGCATTTTCTTAGATGGTTTGAGATGTGGCAGGTGCAGAATATAACGAGAATATACTTCGATAGCGGCCAATCCGAAGAGCAGATTCGAGGGATAAACAATATCTGGGCTCAGGATAAAGAACTACCGAACAAACCAGAGTATCGAGGGGATATCATAACCTCAGCGATAACGCATGAGTATCAGCAAACTAAAAACAGTAAGATAGACAAGGTAGCAGATATAGCTAAAGCCATAAACGTGATTACTGGCATACCCGTGAAAGAATTGGTGGGGTCGTGGAAGATTGGGGGAAGATCTAGGTACGGGGTGTTTCTACCCTATAAAATCTGGAAAGATGATGCGCCTGCACCACAAAAAGAAGAAAATAACAAAGATCCACCAGATTTAGAAATTCAACAGGTAGACATAGAAAAGATAGAACGGTACATCCAGCAACAAGGAGGCAAGACAGGTCGAGTCTCTGAAACAAGATTTTTAGCTTTTTTAAATTGTGCATTAGCGAGAACCGACTCTGAGAGATACCTTAAGGTGCTTTTGGAGCGTGGCATCGTGACAAGGTATAGTGTAGATAACGAAGGTATCGGTTTTACAGGAGGTAAATAATGAAAGAATCAGGGGTAGAACCCGTAATGATAGGATGTCATGTAGAGGAATCAAAGCAAAACATCCATACAAACCTAACTTGTGAGGAAAAAGTTAGATTCAAAAAAATTTCTGGTTTTCTCTTGTTTTCTATTACAAAAGTTAGAAAGTTAGATCTTTTTTCGTGTATGTGCGATTATGTACACATAGGTTATATTTTTCCTATATTTACGTATCTACGTATAAGATATAAGATATATCTATATATACATACAGACAATGAAAATAGAAAAAAAACGCGTAAAATTTCTATAACGTGCATAGGCCAAAATTCGTCTAACTTTCTAACTTTTCTTCCAGTTTTAAGGAAAAAGGAGGATTTTATGGCGATCTAACTTTTTCTAACTTTTTTCTAATAAGTTAGATTTGTAGCCATGTGAATTAATATCGTGGTGGTGAAAGATTGGTAGAAAAAGACGAAGAAGTAGTGGGAAAAGCAATGGATAAGGATGAGATACAAAAGAAATTCCTTGCGTCTTGTAATGATCCGGGTGATCTTACCAGGTTAGCAATTTCAGATGCCCTTGATGATCATACTATAGAGATGCGGCATCTAATTGCAGTGTTGAAGCAAATTTCGACGTCATTGAGTGGTATCGAGAGGTTACTGGAGGATACGAACACATTCCTTGAACAGCAAAATCGCAGGCCTATAGTCGTTGAAGAGGGAGAAAAAATTTATTGAATGGAGGTACTAAAAATGATGGATAAGGCAGAAATGACGGATGAAATAGAACGTTTAGGGCGATTGCTTGAGAGGAACAAATACAGGGAAGATATCTTTCTTATTCCCATAAAAATTCGGTGGATTACCCTGATGGAAGATCTAGAAAAGAAGGTGGGAGTAAAGATAGAATGTTAGATTATATAACTGTTCCCGAGCAACCGATGTTCTCGAATTTCGATTCATGGCGGACACACCAACGTGAAGCGGTTGCTTCTATCATAAATGCAAAAGACCGCTTCATTGCAGTTGTTGCATTAACGGGTGCAGGTAAGAGTTTGATTGCCATGGCCGTTGCAAAACTGTTGCAAGGGAGAACCTATTATCTCGTCAGCACAAAGGATCTACAAAATCAGATTCTGAAGGATTTTCCCGGGACAATCCTCCTTAAAGGCAGAAACAATTTCGAATGCTTGATAAAAAAAAGCGCAACCTGTGATCAATGCATGTATTTGCATCTTGAGAAAGAGACATGTCCAAAGAAATCAAAATGCCCTTATTATGTCCAGAAAGAGAGGGCAAAGGATGCACAGATTGTCGCCTGGAACTATTCGATGTTTTTAACAAATCAGCGTTTTGCTAGAGATTTCCCAAAGGTGGAGATGCTAATTTGCGATGAGGCGCATCTTCTCGAAGGAGAGTTGATGCGTTTTGTCGATATAACATTCAAATATCGGTTTTTCGATGATCTTGATTTGCTTTTTCCTGGGAGAGAAGATCATGATTATATCTTTACCGTGCTGGAAAAAGCTCTGATTATTATCAAGAAAAAGTACGACGCTGCTAAAAAGGTGATACGCGAGAAGGTAGACAACGATGGTGTTCCTGGTGTGGAAGACCTCCGTTTGTGCAATAAGTGGGAGAACCAATTGAAGAAGATGTTGTTCTTCAAAAGCGTCTATAATCCAGATCAATGGGTTCTCGATTACTCCAAGGATTCAAAGAGGTGGGGTAGTTACATCTCATTTAAACCGATAAAGGTTGACAACTTCTCGAATTATCTTTTTAATTGGGCGGATAAAATATTATTAATGTCCGCGACTCTCCCTCACTTATCAGTTTTGTGCAATAGCTTGGGAATTCCTCAAGAGAGTATAAAGTACTTGGCGATCCCATCAACGTTTAGGAAGGAAAATCGGCCAATAATTTTTATTCCTATCGGCCGGATGAGCCGTTCTTACTTGGAGGGTAATCTTGAGAAGACCATTTCTTTTTTGACTGCTTACTGTAAAAGATATAAGAAGAAGATTTTGGTTCATTGCACTAACTACAAGATTGCCAATGCGATGAGATCTGCCTCTTCTCTATTTGGGGATTATCAGGTTTTCTACCATAAAAATGCTAAAGAAAGATCAGATGCGTTGGATGACTTTAAACGTGCCGATCCACCGGCTATTTTGATCACTCCATCGATGGAAACCGGCATTGACCTGGCAGGAGATCTGTGCAGAGTTCAGTTTATTTTGAAAGTCCCTTATCTATCTATTGGCGACCGACAGGTAAAAAAGCGAATGGCTGTCGATCATGACTGGTTCATCAGCTGCACGATTGCACGTCTCGTGCAATCCGCGGGGAGAATCGTGAGATCAAAAAATGATTGGGGCGTTACATATATCTTGGACATCTGTTTTGAGGATCTGATTCAAAGGTATCGTAGGTTTTTTCCACAGTGGTTTATGGAATCTGTTTATCGTGTACCTGTTCCGGCTAGATTTGTTGATCAGACTTCTGAGGATTGGCTTGCTATGTTGAATGGAGGAAAGTTTGAAAAAATGTAACCAAAACAGAGGTAGCAAAAAATGGAAGAAATAAAAGCAATAGAAAAGAAAGAGGCTGTTGAGCAGATGGTAACCGTGAAATGTGATGACTGCGGACATAAGTTTGATTCAAACCCATATAATTGGACTTGGGGGGAGGACAGTTATCCATATCCACCTGTGTGTCCGGAGTGTGGTAGTACCGAAACAAATGCTGATCTCTCCAAGGTGCTTTGCCAAAAAATCAGTCATAAAATGCATGAAAAGGACCAAGCTTGTGTTCTCTCTCAGATGGTAAAATCAGTAAAAATGAAAGAGGCAATTAGAGAGATGTCATCTAAAAGTGAGGTTACTTTTGATGAATATCGAACATTTGTTAGAGGTGGGGTTACCATGGATGAGTTTTTGGCAATGGGTCATGAAAATGTAGAGAAGTTGTTGAAGCATGGAAGTATCATTGTCTTTGATGATGTTTTGGATGCCGGTCAGTGGAGCGGCGATGCCACGGGTGTGCCTGATGTGTATTTCAGGTCTCCGAGGGATGAGAATGGTCAGTTTGCTATAGGGTGCAGACGGTGATAGAAACGAAAGAAGAAAAAGAAGGTGAAGAAAAATGAATATAAAAGAAGAGATAAAAACAAAAAATAGAATAGGAGTGCTTGATAAAGAAGCATTGAAAGATGCTGTTGCTACAACAATAGCAGAGATGAAAAAAATCCATAAGAGAATCTATGATGGTGCTGTTTATGACTATCACGGGAATCCAAAAGGTATACCCACTGTGATTCTTGATGACCATAGGTATGATTTCTGTGGATGGGTATGGATGGTTTTCGAAAAGCCGAAGAATAAACAGCTGCTTGATCTTTTTGAGAAATTTGGTACCGATTCTTCAAATAGAATATGTGACGAAAAGGTTCTTTACCACTTGAAAAAGTCAGAAGTTCCCCTTGCAGAAGAGACTGATGACGATGCCTCGGAATATATGATTTCTATGGGAGTAAGTGAGACAACTGCTATGAGGGATTGGAAACAGCAGCATTTTGAGGTACGTTTTGACTTCGAAGATAACGAGGGTAATGACTTCCATGATCAGTCGATGTTGTTTAAGGAGGACATCTACGAATTTCTACTTAGTCAGCTTAAGTTGTTTGGTGTCGATGCAGAAATCAAAACGATGGCTGACTGATGGTGACGAAGGTAAAATACAGTTTGACGAAGGAACGGCGGAATCCATTCCAAAAACAGATATAGGATGTGAAATGAAATGAAAAAAGCAGAACAAATGAAAGAGGCTGTTGATGATCGGACAGATAATGTAAAAGAGACAGAATTATCACAGTTTGATCAACGAAAAAAAGAGCTTACCGATAAGTTTTATACATATACAGATGAGATAAAGAAATTAGAAAAACTTGATAAAGGAGATTTTAGCGCGATGCGGTCGGTATTTTTTCATCTATTAGATAATCCGGTATCGATAAATGAGCTGGTATCTGATTGTATAATCGGGTCAAAGGATGTATACACCGGTGAGAGTTCCATGAATAAAAATAGAGTTCTTGATGCGATAGATGTCCTGGTTGAAAGAAAATACATCGAATATACCCCTGGTGGTAATTCTGTGATATCAATACGGAGGGATATCTATGTCGATGAGATGATACCAGAGATACCAAAACAAAAGCTACAGCGATGGATAGAACTAAAGCTATTGAAATCAAAAATAGAATGGGGCCTTGTGTCAAATGAGAACAATAAGCTGATGTATTGTATTAAGACGTCCAAAGCAGCATTTTCTGAGACAACTAGTCTGGTAAAAGAGATAGCTGCGGTGATGAAAGCAACAAGCGAGGCAATTGAAGATACTTGTGTTTAATCTTAAGGATGTGAAATGAAATGAAAAAAGCAGAACAAATGAAAGAGGCTGTTGATGGCTCAATGGTGACTGTAAATGTCAGTAAGATACCATCTGGGAATAAGTTTACTGTGGATGAGTATTGAGAATTGAGTAAGGAAAAAATAGAGGAATTGTTAGCGGAGCATGGAGACATCATCGTTTTTGATGATAGTGTAGAGGTTGGTCGGTGTTATGGTGATGATGCTGGTGTACCTGATGTATATTTTAGGTCTCCGAGGGATGAGAATGGTCGGTTTGCTATAGGGTGTAGGCAGTGCGGTCCAGAGTTTAAAATAATAAAAGGAGTTGAATGAAAATGTGTATGGAAACGGAAACAAAAACAATAGAAAAAGAAAATGTAGGGGACAAAATCTATCCGGGAGATTATTGTAGCCGGTGTGATAAAGAAATAGAAAAAGGCAAGTATATGTGCGATGAGTGTGAGAAAAAAACAGAAGAGGAATCCGGCAACGGTGTGACGATAAAGGTAACTAATTGTCTTGGGAATCCACCCGAGGATGATGCAGCAAAACTAGATATGGAGATAATACTCCTTAATTATGATGATGCAACGTTGGGTAAGTGTTCGCATGAATTTAAATCTGCACTCTTGAAAGAGCTGAAGCGTCATATGAGTGAAATGGAGAATTTTCATGACGAAAACTTGGCTCTCGAGATCAAGAGAATTATTGATCTTATTACTTATGAGGTGTTTTTCTTCGAGACATCTATGTTTGGGGACATTAAAGGTGTGATAGAAAATGACTGAAAATAGTATATGGTTTGTGGTTAATAGTGATGAATTACCACAAGAGAAGGCTGATGATAAACAAGCAATCTTGTACTACATCAAAGAAGAGACAGATGGCAAACTATTGTCGTTTCTTGGTTGGTCGGAGGATGAAATAGAGGATTGGGGGATCAAGTGTTACAAAGCTAAAACATATTTTAGGATGCTACAGGCATTGGAACATCTTGCAAAACAGTATGGACCCAAGATTATGTTTTTTGGATTTACTGCTGCAGATTGTGATTTCAGACCGCGTGCACGTCGTCGATCTTGTAGAGAATTGGAGAAGCTCGAGATGCAAAGCGTGATAGAAACGAAAAAAGAAAAAGAAGGTGATGAAAAATGAATAATAAAGATCAATATAGAATGTGGAAAGAGGCAGGTGTTGATCTGAAAAGTTTCCACCAACACAAATTGACATTGATCCCTGTTGATGATGGGACTTTTCAAGTAGGAAAAATAACTAAAAAATCAATAGGAAGTGAAGAAAAATGTGTAAGGAAGAAATAAAAATAAAGGAAGAAAAAGTGCTTAGTAGACAAGTACCGGTGAAGGCTGTTGATACAGAAATTGAGATGACAGAAGAAGAGAATAGAGATTATGAAGAAAAGTTGCGTCAAGTGGCTGCCGATGCTTTACGTATGACAGATTCGAATGGCAAACGGTATATTGAGATGTTTCAGAAGCAATGGCCGATAGAGATAAAACTATGTAGATGGCAGCGGGAAATGGAGAAACTTGAAGCCGGGGATCCTCTTATCTCGAGGCTAAGGGATATATTTTCCACTATCAGTTATAGTGAAGAATACACTCGTAAGCCTACTAAAAGACCTCCGTTGATTAAAAATATATGGCCCGCCTGTCAAATTGGAGATGAAATAGTTGAACTGGAAAAAAGAGGATCTGTAAAGATATTGGCTCATGGTACGCGTGTAAGGACTACTGTTGATTGGGCAGATGATGTAATGCCTGATCTTCCAGAACGCGAAATGGACCGATGGAGATCCCTTAAGAAGGCACATACCGACTTGAATAAGGAATGGTTGGTATTGTACAAAATTATGCATATTTTAGTTGCTATGGGATTTGGTGGTTCGTTTCCTACTCCTTTGGCCAGAATGATATTTTTAAAAGAATCAAAGGAACGTTTAGAAACAAAGGGTGTTGATCTAAGTAAATATCTGGATGTTGATGAGCTATATGCGAGAATTAGTCAGCTTGATGAAGAGGCAAGACGTGAAGATGAGGAGAAGGCTTCTAGGATAGCTATAGAGAAAGCAGAGTGGCTTAAGATACATCCTCGTCAGCCAACATCACTTGGAGAAACTGCTGTTGATGTATAATATAATAAGGAAGTGATAGAAAATGGAAGAGAAAATAAAAGCAAACATAGAAAATATGAAGCAATACCAATCTGTTGATATGGTTGCAGTATGTGAACAGGGATGTGAAGGTGAATATTCGGCAAACCCGGGGGATTATTTCTGGTTAGGAGATGTCACAATGATATGCGAGGGGTGTGGCAGTGATCTGTGCTTGGTTGAAAAAAAGAGAGGATGTGAAAATAGAGTATCCCCTGTTTTGAAGAATAGGACATTGTTATAAAATAGGCGAATAAAGGGAAGGATGTCATAGTGGGATTGCTTAGGGACGATAGAATATATGAGTCATGGAAGGATTTCTTCGAAGATCATTGCAAGTCTGATATTGAGACTATTGCTCTTTCTTATCCCGAAAAACGTAGCTTGGAGGTAGATTTTTCTGTTATCGACAAGGCAAACCTTGATTTGACACCCTCACTTATCAATCATCCTTATAAATCAATCTTTAACGCCGAGGAGGCTTTGAGGGACATCGATACTGCTAATCCAAAAAAGATGAAACTTCATTTTAGACCTTACAACCTGCCGGATATCTGCAAGATTGACGTTAGCGAGATTCGTGCAAGGCATTTTGGTAAGTCTGTTGCAATTGGTGGTGATGTGAAACTACGAACGATGGTAATGCAGAAAGTTGATGTTGCCGCGTTTGAATGCCGGAGGTGTGGGGCTATTATTCACGTTGAACCGGGCGGAGATATCTTAATAGAACCCGTGGAGTGTTATGAAAAGCAAGGAGGTTGTGGGAGAGTAAGTATCTTTAAATTTCTACCGGATCACTCTCAATTTGTGGATTCACAAAAGATAGGGATAAAGGAAGATTCTGGGGGGTTGCATTACGGTGGAAATCCGGAGAGAATCCCGATTTGTCTCGAGGATGATCTTGTGGGAAAGATAGGAATGGGTGATAGGGTGATTGCCAACGGTATTCTTCACCCAGAATATAGAAAACACGATGGCAATCAGTTGACGACGTTCGATAAGAAGGTGGTAGCGTATAGTATCGAGATCGAAAAGTATTGAGATCAAAACTCTGCTATAGATTACGCCATAAATGCAAAAGATAAAAATAAGGTGATAAAATGAAAGATAAAAATGCGATAAATGTAGGTAAGCTAATGCACAAATACTGCAAACTAAAAGTTAGCCCTGCCGCTGTCAAAGAGCTCTCTGGACGTATCCTCGACAAGCTGTATGATATGGCTCCAAAAATTGACGAGATCGCTAAAAGCCACGGTAGAAAGACAATCAGGGATGAGGATGTAATCGAGTTTTTTAGCGTTTTGGGGAATAATGTTATGTAGGATTTTAAAAGGGGTTGAGTGAAAATGGACATGTGTATTTAATGTGAAAGTGAAATATGACTGATAAAAAGATCACGTTCTGCGAGTGTAACAGTTGTGACACAAATTATGTTGATGTTGCCACAGAAGATAAGAGTGGTGGTTTTGTTTGTCCATATTGCAATAGCAGGCAGGTTCGGAGGGTGCCAAGAAAATACTGGTATGGAGATTGGAAAAAGGTGGTAGCTCGGATTTGAAGCAGAAGATAAAAATAAGATGATAAAATGAGGGAGCGAAGGAGACGAAGATGAGAGGCAAAGAAAGGTACTGTTATCGCTGCGGTTTTGTCTGGATATCTCAGACAAAGCAGCGCCCTGTTCGATGTCCGAACTGCAAGTGTTCAACTTGGTATTTGCCGAAGCGTTGGGATGTGAAAACATATGCAACAGAAGTACCGGCATCTGTTGTTGGCGTCTATCACGATTGAAAAAACAGCTTCATTTTTTAGAGTATAGTAGCAACTTTTATGAATGACATGTTGTTAATGCTGCTCGACGAGTGTATCGCAGGTATTATATCTCGTTTAATGATTAAAGGTGGTGCAACATGAAAAATATTGGCGTATCAAAAGCCATCTGGCGTGAACTGAACAAGATTCGAAGTGAACACAGCTTCAAGTATTATACCGAAGCTATAAAGTATTTGTTGAAACAATCAACTGCCCAACAACCGGTTACGCCAGAGATAGAATCTGTTTCTATTTCTATTTTTGAGGAGAAGAAAAAGTCCTACTCAGATGGCCATACAATTGGCTATAAAAAAGGGTTGGATGACGGTTATAACAAAGCAAAGAGTGCTTGGCAGATTTGGTATTTTTGTCACCTATGTAATGGGAGAATAAATATCTCTCCCGACTCCAATAGTCACGATGCGATAATAGAATATTTGAAGGAGCATCGGTGGGGGCATGGAAAATGTCCTCAGCAAATTGAGAAAGAGGAGGTCCTTCCTCATTCTGAGTGAAGAGGTTGATCAGAGGAAAGGACTGTAGATATTGACATAGAAAAACATAGTTGTTTCTTTCTAAAAAAGCCTATTTAAAATGGATGAATAGGGTGCTTCCCGTGAGTTTCTGATCTATGTCTTATGTAACAAACTAAAGTCTATGTTTAGAAACGAGGTGAGTAATTTAT